>JANMYC010000195.1:0-5209 GCA_031381715.1 Saprospiraceae bacterium | reverse complement strand
CAGCTTTGATTTCTTTAATTTCAGCTTTTAGTTCTTGACGATACCGCCAATCACCGCCGAAAAAAGAACCAGCTAAAAATACAGAGAGAATTAAAGTACCTAATGAAACTAAGGTGTTGGATGGTAAAGGCAGTGCCATTTTATGAATGATTATAGGGTTAGAGAATATATTGTGTCAAAAAATATTGAAAACGAAATAGTACGGGATTAGAAGGAAAATTAGAGTGGGATGTAATGATAAACACTTTGAACTTAATTCTATTTCAGCTATTTTACCAGCTTCTTTAACTTGCGTGTAGTTTTTTAATAGTAGACAAATTAAGTTGTAAAAATATTGTTTATAAGACTTGACATAGTGAAGTAAAGATAACTTAACGTCTTTTAAAACCAAAATTAATTGGCGTCAAAATTTAGATTATCATAATGATTGGACTGAATTTAATTTTAAAATATATTAATTAGTTTTATGTGTTTGTGGCTTGAGTTTAATGATTATTTAGAATTTCATTTTACCAACCGATAAGTTTAAGCTACTGAAGAACCTCTAAGCCTATTTTACGAAAGGTATCATTGACAGAATTGAAGACACATAATAATTTTTTATAACTGTCATATTAAATACTAACTAGTACAAACTAAATTAATTGTCAATTATTACTGTAATTTTTTATACCACCTCTGCGCCTCAATCTGCCATTCAGGTGATCCGTTTTCAGAAAGGTCAGTTAAAATTTCCTTTGCTTTATCAATTTCTTTAGCTTGAAGATAAGCCATTGCTAAATACCAGTTTTTTTCGTCTTTAGAAGGGCTTTGATTGGATATTTTTTCTAAAACACGTACTGCTTGAGGCGCGTCATTGGCTTTAATGAGCGCATTGGCTTGATAAAGGAATAAAGTATCATTTTGTAAATTAATAGAAAGTAAAACCTGAGCAGCCTTATCAAAAGTTTCATTTTGATAAAAAGATAAGCCTTCAATCAGTTTTTGACCATTTACTTCACCATATTGAGTGATGACTCGCCGTTTTTCTAAAAGAGCCGTGTTTGCGTCTCTTTCTACTTTTATCCAAATATTAGGCTTGTGCATAAAAGCAAAATCTTCATTATTATTTTCATTTTTTATAAAAAACCAGTAGCCTGCAATGGCTAATACTGCCACGCTCGCTGCGGCTAACCACCCCCTCAGTATAAAAGGCTTTTTTGTGGGTTTTTCTAATTGTATGACTTTTTTTTCTGAAAATTTGCTTTGCTCTTCCCTCAAAATGGCTTTTACTCTATCTTCGGCTGCTAATTGAACGGCTAAAATAGCCTCTTTTACTTCTTCAAAAGTTTTTTGAAAAGAGGCATCAGTACTTAATAGCTGTTCAACTAATTTCTTTTCAGAATCTGATAATATACCATCTAAATAGCGGTTTATTATTTCTATATCTTTTAATTCTTCCATTGTCTTATTTTTTAATCAATTCTTTCAAATCTTTAATACAGCGTGCTTTGGCAGCATATAAAGTATTGAGATTTGCATAACCCATCGAGTCCATTATTTCTTCAGTGCTTTTATCTTCCCAAAAACTGAGGTTGAGCAGTTGTTTACATTTTTTTCCCAATTGTTCAAAAGCGTCGCGCAGTCGGGTTTTGCGTCCTTCGTCCAATTCGGAAGCTGTCGTTTGGGTTAAAAAATTATCATCGTCTATGGGTTCTGTGATTGAAATATCAATAGGTATAGTCAAGTTTTTGCGCTGTGTTTCACGGATGAGCCAATACTTTCCAGTAGCTATCAGATAACTTTCAACAGTATTATTAAGGTGTGTCAGTTTCTTTGATTTTACACGGATGTAAAAATTAGCAATTGCCTCCAAGTATGCTTCAATCATAGTTTCTTCATCAAAGGTATCGCGCCAAGCCTCCCGAATTGTCCGCATGAAAACAACTTGATAACGGGGATACAGTGCCCGCAAAGTCGTCTCGTCACCTTCTACAATCTCTTGAATAATTAAGTTGTTATCTATTGGTTTCAAGTTGTATCGTTTTTATTAGAAATGAATCAATCTCCGGTAAAAATACAATACACCTTTGGAAATAATTTGTTTTTGTTATTATTTTTCCCAATAGTGTTTTATTTTTGGGAATCTTAACCCTTTTTAAAAAAAATGACAAATGCGGTGATTTTTTTTATAACTTTTGTTAAGGTTGAGGTAGGTTTTTATACTTAATAATAACTAATTTTTTTTAAATCACATTAAAAACCATAGACATGGTAAAGAGAAAAGTTATAGCACCGATTACTCAACTTGTTATTAGCCTTATAGATGAAGACATCAGTAAGGAATTACAACAAACACAAGTTAATAAAGTAATACTTACCCAGAGGCAGGCTGACAGAGAATACCTATCTCCACTCAATGCTTCTTTGTTGAAAAACTTGTATTCTCCTCCCGGTGTAGGCACACAATATGAAGATTGTCCTTGCCCCAGAAAATGCCCTGGCTCAGAACCATTATGTTGTGAATGTGGTGGAGCCGCAGCTCAAGAAGTAGAAGGATTCGTATATGATAAGATGACAATGACTGTTGGTTTCTGGGAAAAGGGCAAAGAGATTCAGAATTTGACAAGAGTCTCTCTTCATGGAGACTTGGAAATAGTCTGGGTTCCTAAGTCCAATGATTATGATTCACTTGTATTCAATGGGATTAAAACTGTTGACAAACCCCTTGACGATATTAACAAGCCCCTTAAAAGTATTAATAAGCCTCTTAAAGCTGGGGTAAATTATGCTTATAAAAAAGAAGTTTAATGCTTACTTTAAAATTTCTCACAAATACCATTCACGATACAAGTAAAATGGTTCAATAAAATTTTGGCTTTATATGTATTTGCATTATATTATATTTTACTTATTATTGAATTTATGTAAGTTAAAGTTGTAATATTTGTTAAGAAAAATCATATAAAGCCATTTTTACTCATATCAATACATTCAATTATGACAAATATTCCAGCTGGTAAAATAATAGGCAGCGATGATATTCTTTCTTTTTCATTTATAAAAAATGTACTAGTCGCTAGTATTCCCGTCTGTGCCTTGTTCAGAAGGCTACAAGTAGAACCCATAGGAACAGGTTTTTTGATAGCTCCGGGTCTTTTATTAACAAATAATCATTTAATAAAGAATATGGCAGAGGCTAATTTAATGGAAATAAAAATATCATTTGAGGAAAAGATAGATGGTGATGATGAAATTGCTTACACTTTTGAATTGGATACTAATACATTTATAACTTCTAGAAACCCCCAAAAATTAGATTATACTGTTGTTGGTGTAAAAGAAACTTCTATGAACAATTTTCAAAATTTATCTAACTTTAGTTATTTGCCACTTTATTCCTCTATTGAAACCAAACTTGGAAACTATGCCAATATTATTCATTTCCCTTTAAAAAAAAGGAAGCAAATTTCTTTTAGAAATAATGAAATTACAGAAGTTAATACAGAAGAAGGTATTTTAAAATATACAACGGATACAGAAGGAGGATCTTCCGGTTCCCCAGTTTTTAATGACGATTGGAAAGTAATAGCATTGCATTTTGGATACGATAAAGATCCCAATCCCAATAAAGGTAATTTGATAAAAGATATTTTAGAAGATGTTAAAAATAGAGAAAAGACAATTTATGATAAAATTATTGATGCATCTAATAAATATGAACTTCCTAAAAGTATTACAATTACTTAGTTCTTTGTACATGCTTTTTTTTTGTATAGAACTAAAAGCTCAAATAAACTTAGAAAAGTTTTCAGCTCTTGAAGATTCGATTAAAAATTATGAAGAGGTGGATGTGCGAAAAACTTGGAAATTTTATGACCAAATAATTGAGTATTCAAAACGGCAAAGTTTGGATGAAAAAATATTGAAATGTCATTTGGCAAAAGTGGAATCAGCTTTTGCCTACGATTTTTTTGTAGATGCAGATATTTTTTTAAATGATTTCAGTCTCGCACTTTACTTAGTGAAAGATAAGTCATTTTTGCGTAAATATTTAATTAAATATAATAACTATAAAGCATTATACTACCATTCAATAGGGGATTACCAAATGGCATTTATTCAGTATGAAAACCTGAGAACGATAATTGGAAACTCAAACACTTTAACTAAAGGAGAAGTTGGAGCATTAGCAAGCTACTACACAAATACATCTGATTTATATTTAATAAAAAACAATTTATCAAAAGGCATAGATTATAAACTGAAATACTTGTATTATATGTCAGATACTGTATCTAAGTTTTATCCTTTAAAACCATATTTCCATGCATCTAATTTTCTTGAATTATCAAAGTTGTATCTAAAGATAAGTGATTTAAAAAATGTCAATGCTTATTTATTAAAAGGATTATCATCATTAGACACAATCAAAAAAATTGATAAAGAAATATACTCTCAAAATGCTTATGCGTCAATATATATACAACTCAGTACTATTAATTTAAATCTAAATCAAAGTAGAAAAGCAATTTATTTTGCAGATAAAGCCTTAAAGTATGTTTCATCCAAGAATTTGAATCAAAAACATGCCATATTGCTGTGTAAATATAAAGCTTACATTAAATCTGAACAATATAATAATGCTTTAAATGTACTTAATGAAGCATTATCAATTTTAGGTGATAAAAAAAGCAAGACTATCGAAACAGCAAAAGTAAGACTATGTTTTGCGGGTTTTTACAAGCAAAAAGAAAGTAGCAATAAAGCCTTAATTGAAATTCAATCCGCCCTCATCTCCCTCTCCCAACAATTCAACAGTACTGACTACCGCAACAACCCCTCAGTATCCGATGTCTTTTCAAAGAAAGATTTATTAGAAACATTGGATTTTAAAGCGGGTTTGTTATTGGATATGGCTAAAAAGCAGCCGCAATACTTGGATGCTGCTTACCAAACCGCACAATTAGCAGCAGGACTGATTGATACCATCCGAGCGGATTATACCTCCGATTTTGATAAGCAGTATTTGGCAGAATGGAGTTATGGCGTGTATGAAAAAACCATTGAATCGGCTTATCAATTGTATCAAAAAACGGGGAATAAAGCATATCTAAATACCGCTTTTAATGCTTTTGAACGCAGTAAAGCGATTGTTTTATTGGAGGCATTGCGGACAGGGCAAGCGGAATCTGCTCTCAACGATGACGACCGAAATAGGCTTTATCAA
>JANMYC010000177.1:0-3011 GCA_031381715.1 Saprospiraceae bacterium | reverse complement strand
CTAAAAATCCGGCTAAAAATAAATTGGGTTTCGCAGTTTTGGCAGCGGCTTCATTGATGAATTTATTGATGCGGCAACGGGATGCTTTCGGTTTGAGCATATTCGATTCAACGGTGCATGAGCATACCAAAGCGAAGTCGTCAATGACGCAATACCGCTTTTTATTGGGCATTTTGGACAAATATTTAGCCGATATTCAGCCTTTGAATAGAAAAACGATGGCTACGGATGCCATTCATCAAATTGCGGATAGTATTCACAAACGCAGTTTGGTGTGTATTTTCAGCGATATGTTTGAAGATGGCGAGCAAGCTGAAAATCTGTTTTCAGCGTTACAACATTTGAAATATAATAAGCATGAAGTCGTGCTTTTTCACGTGGTGGATCATTCAAAAGAATTGGAATTTGAGTATGAAAATCGCCCAACTATTTTTGTGGACATGGAATCGGGTGATAAAATCAGATTACAACCCAACCAAATAAAAAGTTTTTATAAAGAACAAGTTTCAAAATTCACGGACAATTTAAAGGCGCGTTGCCTTCAGTACAAAATTGATTTGGTGGAATGTGATACTAACAAAGGTTTTAAAGAAATCTTACAGACGTATTTGGTAAAACGCGCTCGCATGAGAACTTAAATTCAGCGGTGAACTGTTATTTATACCTTTATTTTTGTTAAAATACTGAGGGGGTAAGTTCGTCATATAGTATTAGTCTTAGGAAGCCTCAAAGGCTTCCTAAGACTCTTTAAGAACAAAAAAATCACAAAACCACAATAATTAATTTCCCGACTTTTCTTCTTCAATTTTAAATCTATTCCATCCTAATTTCCCAACTATTTTTTATTTAAAAATTTTAAAAAAAAAGTGCCATTTTTGCACTTCCTAATTTTATTAGGTATAGGTGTATACGCCTTTTTTGAAATTATAAACTATTGAAAATCAATTCATTTTAACCATAATTAAAGATAAATTCTCCTTATGAAACGCATTGTTTTGCCTCTATTATTGTTGATTGGTTTGGGTGGTGGTTATTATTATTATAACCTCAATAAAGCCATAGTTCCCGAAACATTAAGTGATGAATTTTTGAAAATACCCACGGGCTCGACCATGCAAGACCTTGAAATCTTGCTTGAATCAGGTGGTTATGTGATGGATATCGATGCTTTTAAATCAAGAGCTGACGCTGAGAAATTTATTACAGTTCGTTCGGGGCGCTATAAAATCAAGCCTGGTTGGAGCAGTAAAGAACTGGTGCGTCATTTAGCAAAAGGCGGTCAAGAACCCGTAAAAGTGGTTTTAAATAATGAAAAAACGTCTCAGCAAGTCGCGGCTAAAATAGCTAAAGTGTTTGAATTTGATTCAACTAAGTATATTACAGCTTTCAATGATGAAGCTTTATTGGATTCATTGGGTTTTAAAAAAGAGACTTTAATGTGCTATTTTTTACCCAATACCTACGAAATGTATTGGAATACTGACCCGAGAAAGTTCTTAGAAAGGATGTCAAAGGAGTTCAAGCGTTTTTGGAATGAGAGCCGAATAGCAAAGGCAAAAGCCTTAAATATGACACCTGAGCAAGCCGTGACAATGGCTTCGATTGTGGATGGTGAATCCAATCACGCAGAGGAACAAGCGAAAGTAGCGGGTGCTTATTTGAATCGCTATGTGAGAGGCATCAAATTGCAAGCAGACCCGACGGTGCAATATGCTTTGATGCAAATAGAAGGTACAAGCTCATTCCGCCGTTTGATGAATTCTGATTATTTGGTGAGTCATCCTTATAATACATATATGAATGTGGGTCTGCCTCCGGGACCCGTAAATATGCCTTCACCAACCAGTATTGAGGCGGTTTTGAATCCTGAAAAGCACAATTATATCTATTTTGTGGCTAAGCCAGATGCGTCGGGCTATCATAATTACGCCGAGACATTTGAACAACATTTAGTGAATGTGAAGATTTATCAAAATTCACTCAAATCACCTAAGTAAGAAGTTTTGAGTTTTGGGTTTTGAGTGTGTATTGTTAACTCAAAACTCAAAACCCAAAACCCGAAACATCCTACCCCTCAGTATACATGGTAAAAAAGAAGAAAAATACTAAAAGAAAACCCGCTCCGAGACAGCAAAAGGTAAAGAAAGATGATTCTCAACAATTCATTTTTGTTGTGATTATCGGTTTGTTTCTGTTATTGATGTTTTATTGGATTATGAAAAAATGATGTGTTAAAGCTTTTTTGAAGTTTTAAGGTAAAAAATAGGGTATTTAAAAAAAGAATAGTAATTTAGATTTTTAAGGCTAACTTATTTAAAAATTAATTTTCATTATTCTTTTTTAATTAAAATTACCAAATCATGTCAAAGAAAAAACAACACCATCCAAGCCATAATCAGCCACAGACACACACCAAAGCCAAGAATGATTACAAAGAGAAAGATGCTCAAGAAATGAAAAAGTTTTTCGTTATTTTGGCAGTAGTGACTGTTATTTCGGTAGTACTCATTTATTTCTTTTTGGTACGATAGCACGGTATAGAATAGGCATAAATGAAACAGGATGACTACGATTTTGTCGAAGCCATCCTGTTTTATTTATATTTACTCCCTCAGTATTTCTTCAAGTCTGAGTTGTCGAGTAAAACTCTTGGAAAGTTTCAAACTTTCCAAGAGTTATTCACAAAATCACCTATCACTCATCATTTGAAAGAGTATTTAGTCATCAATCAATTTAAGGAAGTAAATACCCTACTTTCTCGGATTTTGAGGTACTATTTTACCTTCTGAGCCGCCGCTTTTTATTACCCTTACTTCGGTTCGCCTGTTCTCTTGATGTTTTTCAGGAGGGCACGGAGTACCATCTCCACATCCATTGCTGAGCTGTTGCTTACCGTAGCCGACAGCGTTGAGTCTTCTTCTTTTTATGCCGTTTGAAACGAGGTATTCGATGACACTATTCGCTCTTCTTTTTGAAAGGTTGATATTGTAAGGCACATTGCCTCGGCTATC
>JANMYC010000172.1:0-4806 GCA_031381715.1 Saprospiraceae bacterium | reverse complement strand
CGCCAAGTCGCTGTATAAAACTGTACCCGTAGGGCGTGCACGATAAGCATTTCGCAGCGATTCACCAGAACCAACCTGTTGATTGCTATAAGAAGCATAAGCCGTAAAACCAACCTTAAAACGCTCGCCTAATTTGCTGTCCAAACCCGCATTGAGGTTGTATCTTTTAAAGCCTGTATTAAGAACATTTCCATTTTCTTGTAAAATGCCACCCGAAAAACGGTAAGTTGTTTTTTCAGTGCCGCCAGAAACACTTAAATTGTGGCTCATTTGAAGTGCAGGATCGGTAATCAAATCCACCCAATCGGTTGATTGTCCGCCATCAATTTTTGCTTTTTCGGCTGTTGTAAAAGTGTTACCCGTTAGACCTTCTGCTATTCTATCCGTATAGTTATATTTATAAAACTCTTGAGCATTCGCCATTTTTGGCAAATGACCAGGTACTTTTTGTCCCACATAAGCATCATAACTTACTCTTGGTTTTCCAGATACGCCCTTTTTAGTGGTGATAATAATGACACCATTTGCGCCCCTCGCCCCATAAATAGCCGTTGAAGATGCATCTTTCAAAATATCCATGGACTGAATATCATTCGGGTTGAGGGTGTTCAAGTTACCACCCATCAAGCCATCAATAACCACCAATGGTTCAGTCGAGTTATTAATCGTATTTTCACCGCGAATGGTAATGCCATAATGCGCACCTGGCTTATTGCTCGTTTTTGTTACCGTTGCACCTGCTACTTGACCTTGAATGGCTTTGGCAGCTTGCACGGGATTGGCTCTTGTGATGTCTTTCGTTTGCAAAGAAGCCACTGCGCCCGTCAAGTCTTTTTTGCGCTGCTCGCCGTAGCCGACAACCACCATTTCATTTAAGGTTTGTAAATCTGTACTCAAACTGATATTGATAACAGAATTATTACCAACTATAATTTCTTGTGATGCATAACCTACAAAACTAAAAACCAATACAGCACTACCATCAGGAACACCGATTGAAAAAGCACCGTCAAGATCCGTAATTGTACCTTTAGTCGTGCCTTTTACCACCACGCTCACACCAGGAAGCCCTTCACCCGATTCAGCATCCGTAATTTTACCCGTCACAGTTTGCTCAACAATTTCCGGCTTTACGGCATTATTAATACCTAATGCTTGGGTCTGGGATGCAACTGTCCTTTGTGTTTGGTTCGGGAGTGTGGGTACACTGCTTTCGCTTTTACGAAAATTATCTTGATTTTGCTTTTCAGCAGGCTTTGGCATTGGAATACCTACTACCACAAAAGCATTATCATTGACTTTTTTGTAAGTCAAATTAGAAGGTTTGAGTAGTATATCCAATTTGGACTCTAATTTCCCTTTTTTAATTTTATCTGGATTCACCATAATACCTTGTACTGTGGCGTCTTCAAATAATATACTGACTTGGTGCTGTTGACTCAAGTCAATCAGTACTTCTTTCAAGCGTTTGGTCTGAGAAGAAGTGGATGTTTTGGCTTCTTTAAAATTAGGTGTATTTTGAGCCAAAGACATACTCTGTGCCATCATCATTGGAGGGCAAGCAAAAAGAATACTTATAAGTAAGCTTTTCGGTAATTGTTTGGTTAAGTAGCTTTTCATTCAATACATTTTTATTGTTTAGAGGAAATTGATACCGTATCGTTCTGTTGTCTGATGCTTATATTTAATAGTGTTGAAAGTGCATTGAATAGTTCTTCTGATTTTTCAGCTTTAAAATAGCCTGATACTCGGCGATTTGCAAGCGCCGTATCTTTGAAAATCACGCTAAGCCCAAAGTGCTCTTTTATCGTAATAGCTGCTTCTAAAAGTGTGGTATTATCAAAGTAAAATTGGTGATTTTTCCATGCGCTGTACTTCTTTAGGTTATCAGTTTTCGATAATTTTAGAGTATCTACCCACGTATCGAGCGTAACAATATCCCCAGGTTTCATTATTTGCTGCTTTCCTGCTTGGTAGTTGATTTGAACTTTACCTTCATTCAAAACCACCTTTTTAGCATTTTCCCGCGCATAAAAAACAAACTGCGTTCCGAATACTTCCACCTCAAAATCTGTATTGGTTTGAATCACAAACCGTTTATTATCCTCGGTATGCGTCACATGAAACTCCCCTTCTCCATTCAATAGCACTTTCCGTTTTGCACCATAAAAGCCCCAACGCGGCACATCTAATGTTGAATTTGCATTCAACGCAATCTCTGTTCCATCCGAAAGTGTTATGTTTTTAGTTTCAGCATTGCCCGTTTCATGCGTTCTATACAAAAGTGGTTTTTGAAAAATAAACAAACTCACCGCAACCAAAACTGCCACAGAAGCAGCAGCAAACCAATAATTACGCCACCTGTGACCTACCAATGGCTCAATAGACTTTTCTTCAAAACCCTCAGGTGAAGCCGAGGGATTGTTCATTACGGCTTCAAATTGCGCCCAACCTTTTGCCTCATCTGGAATATACTGAGGAGTTTGGCTCTCCCAATCATCCAAATATTGATAAAAAAGAGTTTCATTTTCAATATTTTCTTTCAACCAATCTTCTATCAGCTTTCGTTGCATGGAACTCGCCCTTCCATCAAAATAATCGAGTAGTAATTTTTGAATAATTGTTTTTTCCATAATAATTAAGGTAATATAATAAGGTTGTCGGGTTGGAATGTTTAGTTAAAAATACCCCCTCAGTATTTTATGGGTGATAAGTTATGAATAACATCACTTATTACCCATAAAATACTGAGGGGTAAACAAACTCTCAAGAATGTATCGAAATTTAGTAACAATTAAATAGCTGACAAAAACATTTCTTTTCACCCCACATTGGTTTGAAAAAAATTTAAAAAAGCAATAAAACATCCTTTTTGTCTAAAATAGGGTTTTGTTAGGAAAACCAATAAGAGAAGAATAAAATGCCTAATAACCAATCCTCTTTGAGTTCGATGCGCAATTTGGCTAAAGCGCGGCTTATTAGGCGCTCAACAGCGCTCACTGTAATATTAAGTTCATCCGCCACTTGGGCGTATTTTTTACCTTCTAAACGATTGAGTTGAAAAGCCCGACGGCATTGAGGTGGCAAATCTTGAATTATTTTATCCAATTTTTGCGCTAATTCATTGAAATGCAATACTTCATCCGGTTGAAGTACCGGGATTCCTGAAAAATCAGGTTTAAGCGTTTCCGTTTGATTAATTTCAAATTTGATATAATTGTAACTACGGTACCGCACCGCTTTATAGAGATAAGCCCGATAAGAGGTCGTTATTTTTTCAAAGACCCGTTTCTGCCAAAAATTAGCAAATACTTCTGCCACAATATCTTCTGCGGCGTCTTTAGAATAAACAAACCGAACTGCGTGACTACACAAATTACCATAATATCGCTTAAACAAGACTTCGCACCCTTTGCGAGCATCTTGTTCAAATATTTTTTGTAAGAAAACCTCTTCGCTTATGAGTTTTGTTTCCGCTCGAGTTTCTACAATGTTAGGCAAAGGAAATAATCTTGATTCTTTTAATTCTGTTCCAATATTGGGTAGTTTCTTCATTCTTAAGTTTGATTTGGTACGACATCTTAAACTTAGACGAATATTTGGAATCTTAACCCTTTATCAAAATTGTATTACCCTGAAAATAATTGCCCACAAAAAGTGGTTAAAATGAAAAACGAGTTGGAACGAACTGATTATAAATTAAAACCTCCGTGTTATTAAAAACTGTTATTAGCTTTCTTTTAGTTTTTCTCAAATTTCACCCCCTCAGTATTTTTACTAGTTTTAATGAAATAAATCCCTTGCGCCCATATGCTCATGTCTATTGACAATAGATTTTGACTTTTTACTTGTTGCTGGAAAAAGATTCATTTTTAACCCAATATTCGCATTGTTTTCAAATTTAAATAAATAATAATTTAATTTTCGCAAATCATCAAAAAACAGTGATTTTTAAGCCTTTTTAAAATAAATGCTGATTTTAAAAATTGCTGTGGGAAATGTCTGCCCTCAGTCTCGATTCTCGGAATTAGCACATTTCAATAAGTTTCATTAAATAAAAACAGTGTTTATTTGGTCAAATGTGCAAATAAACATATCTTGCAGATGAATTAAAAAACAGAAAACTGTGAAAAGTACACCTGTCAAAAATCGCTTACAACAAACGGCATTGGACCTGATTATCCATCCCGCCACTATCAAGGATGCGATATTTCAACATTCGGTCTTGTGCCAAACGTTTCTGCCGTATCGTAATCCCGGTGACGAAGTGAGTTCTTGGGAACAGATGCAGGGGAATGTCTCCTTGGCTATCCAAACGACGAAGGCTTTTAATCCCAGTTCGGGTAAATTGGAAGTGGTCGGTCTGCCATATGGTACAAAAGCCCGGTTGATTTTGGCGCATATCAATTCGCAAGCCATCAAAACGGGCGATAAGACATTGCACATTGAGGAAAGTATGTCTGCTTTTATCAAATCACTTGGTTTGAATGTGGACGGGCGCACGATTCCAGAAGTGAAAGAACAATTGCGCCGCTTGACGACTGCGCTCATTTCATTGGGCTACACGGACGGTGAACGGAGTATGCAAGTGAATTTTCAGATTGTCAAGGCTTTTGATTCTCATTTTCCAAAAGATGATAATAAGCGGGTGGTCTGGAATTCCAATATAGAACTGACGGACGATTATTTTAATAGCTTGATGAATCATGCTATACCGTTGGATGAGCGCGCCTTGGGCGCATTGTCCAATAACGCGATGGCGCTTGACATTTATGCGTGGTTGGCGCAACGCTTGCACCGTGTGCA
>JANMYC010000132.1:0-10678 GCA_031381715.1 Saprospiraceae bacterium | reverse complement strand
ACCCATCCGAAGTTGGCGTAGACGAGGGGCAAATTTTTAATGTCAATACCTTGACCTTCAATGTCTAAAAAGTCGTCAACCGCTTTGAGTGAAGCCGTATCGGTAGTGATAGACCCCTCAGTAACGGGCTTGGTATTGCTGAAAGGCACGGCTTGCAAATAAGTAGATTGTCCCGCAGGCATTTTTAAACCACAATAGCGGAACTGCTCAGCGATGTAGCGAGCGGCTACATTATTGGTCGGTTCGCCCGTTTTCCGCCCCAGCATTTCGTCGGAAGCCAAAAAACGGAGGTGGGTTTCCGTCTCGATAGAAGGCAGCTTTGACTCGGGCAGCTTGGACACTTTTTGAGCCATGCCAATGGTCAAAATAAAAAGTAAAAAAGGGATACTGATGAGCTTTTTCATGATGGATTGATTTTGAAAGCAATTAAAATGGTATTTCACGGGTAAAATTAAATATCTCCGCTTGTTTTCAAAGGTTTAATCGAGAATTTTAGTTAAAAAGTAGAATCATCTTTTTTATTCGTCTATTAAATCCCCGTTTTAATACCGTTTAAAAGTAGTTTAATCGAATAACAAGTATTATGTATTGCATAATACCTGTTATTCGATATATCTTTGTGTTATCAATTGAGATAAAGTTTTAGAATTATCTGTAACATTTTACTGCTAAAATCCATCTTATTGATAACAGCTTTGCAAAAATTTTAAATTTTAATCACCCGACTATTTATTTGGGCTTTTTGAAGCCTGAATACTTTATTTAGAAAATCACCTAAAATCCAACTTTTGTCATGAAAAAACTTTGCATCCTCCTTACCCTCACCTTTTTAACACTTAATTTAATAGCCCAAGGTAAAATATCTGGTCGCGTCATTGATGCTACAGGTAATCCTTTAGAGTTCGTCACGGTCACTTTGCACAGAGCTAAAGATTCGGTTTTAGTGAAAGGCGCCTTGACGGATGCCTACGGAAAATACGAATTTGAGCAACTTAAAAACGGCTCGTATCGAGTTGTAGCCACTCAAGTGGGTTTGAAAAAACAATTCTCCGACCCCCTCAGTATTGAAGGCAATTCATTGACAATCAATGATTTAAAACTTGTTGAAGATACTAAAGTTTTGGGAGCAGTGACTGTAACAGCTCAGAAACCCTTTATTGAACATCAGATTGATAAAACAGTTGTGAATGTTGAAAACAGTATCGTGGCAGCGGGTTCTACGGCACTGGAAGTTTTAGAAAAAGCGCCGGGCGTGATTGTAAATAATGAAGGGAAAATCACCTTGCGTGGTAAAGAAGGCGTGCGCGTCATGATTGACGGCAAGCCTTCGCAACTCTCACAAGACCAATTGGCGAATCTTCTACGCAGTACTACCGCCAATATGATTCAAAAAGTGGAAATCATCACCAATCCGTCCTCCAAATACGATGCGGCAGGCAATGCGGGTATCATCAATATAGTGATGAAAAAGAACCAATTATATGGTTTAAACGGTCAAATATCGAGCACTTACGGTCAAGGTGTTTATTACAAAAACTTTAATAGTTTGAATTTGAATTACCGATATGCCAAATGGAATGTATTCGGTTCTTATAATTTTAACAATCGAGACAATTTCAACATCAACGAAATTACCAGAGTTTTTAGAGCGGATAATGGTAAAGGCGCTGTAACGGATTCCTTTGTACAAGTTGCATATAACCGCAATCCGTATATTTCAAATGCTTGGCGAGGCGGTGTGGATTACAATTTATCGAATAAAACGACTATCGGTGTGCTGTTGTCAGGTAACTTTGGCAATAGAAATAACAAGGCCTATCAATTGTCAAAAGACAATATTACCTCAATATATGCACCAAATGGCACTTTGAAATCAGCTGTTCACACCAAAACGAAGGAAAATGATAAGTGGAATGAGGTTTCAGGCAACTTTAATTTAAAACATACATTTGACTCATTGGGTCGTGAAATCACTTTTGATGCCGATACGTATTCATTCACAACTGATAATCAACAGAACTTCGAAGTATTGTCAACGGGTGAAACCAATGCTTTTCAAGAAAATAATATCGCTCGTAATTTTAATATAAAATCAGCAAAAACGGACTATGTGCACCCCCTTCCCGCCTTCTTCGGGACAGGCAGTAAAACGGCTAAATTTGAGGCTGGAGCGAAGACGAGTTATGTCAATTCGGGTAATGATATCATGTTCTACAATATTCAAGGAAATACGCGAATTGTTGATAAAAATATCACCAATGATTTTGAATACGATGAAAATATCAACGCTGCTTATTTAAATTATAGCCAAGAATTGAAAGGCGGTATCAATTATCAAATAGGTTTGAGACTTGAAAATACGAATATCACGGGCAATCAAGTAACAACTGATACAAGTTTTGAACGCCATTATACCGACCTTTTTCCTACGGCTTTTATATCTAAAAAGTGGGGCGCGAAAGAAAAACATGCCATTAGAGTATCGTACAGCCGCCGCATTGACCGCCCAAATTATGAGGATTTGAACCCATTCCGTGAGTTTTTGGATAAATACACGTATGAGCAAGGCAATCCGAATCTGACCCCTCAGTATTCCAACAATTTTGACTTGAATTATACTTTCATGGGCTCAATATCGGTGGGTACAAATTATTCAAAAACAACGGATGTCATTACTTTCACATTAAAGCAAGACGATGTGCTAAAACAATCGTTCGTAACCAGACAAAATCTTGCGACTCTTGAAAACTACGGTGTCAGCTTGAACGTACCAGTACCCGTGCAAAAGTGGTGGTTTGTGAATGCGAGTGCTAACTTTTTTGTGAATCGTTATCAAGGTGAGCTTTTGGGTAGTCAATTGGATGTAAAAATCCCAGTTTTGAACTTGAATATCCAAAATCGTTTCACTTTACCAAACGATTGGTCAGCAGAAGTGAGTGGTTGGTATGTATCGAAAGCATCCGAAGGATTGGTCATTGGAGAGGCGATGTATGCCGTTAATGCGGGTATTTCAAAGCAATTATTGGATAAAAAATTGACTTTACGCTTGAATGCACAGGATATTTTTAGAACTCAAAGATTCAGTGGTCGCCAAAAATATCAGAATTTAGATATTCTTGTTAAAGGTCGTCAGGATAGCCAACAAGTTCGTTTTACAGCCACTTATCGCTTTGGTAATCAGAAAGTACAACAAGCCCGCCGCCGCAATGGAGGTGCTGACGATGAAAAAAATCGTATCAATAGAAATGGATGATTTGTGATAGTTTAATATTTAGGTAATTTTGACTAAACCCTCCAAAAGTTGTAGAACTTTTGGAGGGTTTTTTAGTGTAGCGCGGAACTCCAGTTATGTAAAATACTGAGGGGTACGTTTGAATATTTTTTTAATACTGAAAAACCTTTAAATTGCGTTTTAATTTACAACAAAACAATAACATTCTATTATCAACCACATGGAAAATTCATCAGCAATAGGGCTTATAATCATCATTTTTACTTGTTTAACTTCTTATAAAGGCTTGGTTGATCCTCGATTTTACAACCAATACGTCTTTCAAGTGGATAAAATACTCATTGAAAAGGAATACGGGCGCATGGTTACGTCTGGCTTTTTGCACGCCAATTGGATACATTTGGCGTTCAATATGTCCACATTGTACGCTTTTAGTGCGAGTTTGGAAATGACTTTAGGCATTCAGAACTACGCCATTATCTATTTTTCAAGCTTAATCGGAGGCAGTTTGTTGTCACTTTATATTCATCGAAATCACGGCGATTATACTGCAATCGGTGCATCGGGTGCGGTTTGTGGGGTAATATTTGCCTCCATTGCCTTGTATCCCGAGGTCGAAATAGGTATATTTGGGCTTTATTTTCCAAGTTGGTTGTATGCTTTGCTTTTTATTTCTATTTCTATATTCGGTATAAAATCGCAGGCTACCAATATCGGGCACGATGCGCATTTGGGTGGTGCGCTTGTTGGGCTTTTAACGGCAGTGGCACTTCGTCCTGAAACTTTTCAGTACAATTATTGGATTATTTTGCTCATTGCTTTGCCGACTATTGCATTTATTGCATTTTTGGTTCGTCGCCCAGAAATATTACTCGTGGATAATGTTTTTAGTAAAAAGCAAGGTTTTGAAACCTTTGAAGATAGACAAAATGCTACAAAACTCACTAAAGCCCAAGAAATCGACAAAATATTGGATAAAATAAGGGATAAAGGCGTGGATAGCCTTACTTCAAAAGAAAAAGATACGCTGGATAAATTTTCAAAAAATAGATAAACGCTTAACTCAATTGCCATGAAAAAAATAGCCGTTATTGATTTAGGAACGAATGGATTTCGGCTTTACATTGCTGAAACGCTGCACAAAGGGCATTTTCATATCATCCATCGAGAGAGCAACGATTTAAAATTAGCATCTGAAGGCATTCACCACATCGGAGAAGCCCCTTTCGAGCGCGGACTAGCTGCGATGAGCCATTTTTCTACCGTTTTAAAAAAGCATGACGTTCATAAAATACAGGCTTTCGGGACGGCTGCCCTGCGCATTGCTGATAATGGTCAAGCTTTTATGGACACTGTAAAACTGGAAACGGGTATTGAAATAGACTTGATTTCGGGTGCGCGGGAGGCGGAGTTGATTTACTTAGGCATGCGAATGGGCATACCTCTCTCCGAAGGAGTCATCGTGGACAGTATCGAGCCTGTGGTGATGATAGATGTGGGCGGTGGCAGCGTGGAGTTTATTATCTGCAATACTGAGGGGGTACTGTGGGCGCATAGTTTTAATATAGGTGTGGCTATTTTAAAACAAAAATTCCATATACACGATCCCATTATTGAAACGGAAATAGTGGATATTGAAAATTTCTTGGATGAAGCTGCTTCCGATTTTTTACATAAAATAGAAGAATTTAAGCCTAAAATACCCATTATTGCTTGTGGAACAATAGATTTTATGGTTAAAATACTGTCAGGCTTTCAGCTTGATGAAGCCAAAGGCATCAAGGGGGGATATGAAAAACCTTATCTTGAAATTGAAAAAATCACCTATGACTCTTTCTACAACCAATGGATTAACCTATCTGAAAACGACCTTTATCAACAGCCCGATATTCCAAAAGATAAAGTTGAAATGCTTGCAGTGAGCTTAATTTTGATGGATTGGGTTCTTAAAAAAATGAAAAGTTCCAAGCTAATTGCCTCCGCTAATTCGATGAAAGCGGGTATTTTGTATGAGATGAGCTTGTGAAAAAATAGGAAGTTTTTGAAAAATTGTTTAATTTTGATGAATTAAAAAGTGAATGACATGATAGACGTTCAAAAAATAACATACAATGATTTTCGCTATATGGAAATACCCGATGGCGATACCTCCATCTACGAACTTATAAATGGTAACATCGTGAGAAGATCTTCCCCCCATTCTATTCATCAAATTATCCAGTTTAACCTAATGCGATTATTAGGAAACTATATTGTCGAAAAAAAATTAGGTCAACTTATGGATGCACCTATGGATGTCATTTTTGATGATGATAATGCGACACAACCTGATGTTTTTTTTATTAAAAAAGAGCGTGAAAAGATTATTGAAATGAATGGACCTGTATGGGGCGCACCTGATTTAGTCATTGAAGTCATTTCAGAAGGAACAGCGAAAAACGATAGAATTTTTAAAAAAGAATTATACGAACGTTGTGGCGTTTCAGAATATTGGATAGTTGACCCACCGAGTAAAAGCATAGAAGTCTATACGCTTGATAATCAACATTATACACTTTTAGATTTTTTTGAAATTGAAGGAAAATTAAAATCCAAACTCTTAGCTGATTTGGATATGGATTTGAAAGAGGTTTTTTATTAAAAAAACAAAAGCGGCGATACCCCTCAGTATCGCCGCCTGTTTTTATCACTTTATTGCGGAATTAGAGTTCCGCTTTACGTTAATCATTCAATTTTAAAACCTCAATAAAAGCATTTTGAGGAACTTCTACTGAACCGAATTGGCGCATTTTCTTTTTACCCTCTTTTTGCTTTTCCAAAAGTTTCCGTTTACGGGAGATATCACCGCCATAACATTTGGCAGTTACGTCTTTACGCATAGCTGAAATGGTTTCACGAGCAATGATTTTAGCCCCGATAGCGGCTTGAATCGGTATCATAAATTGGTGGCGCGGTATCAATTCCTTCAATTTTTCACATAAGCGACGACCTACTTGCTCCGCTTTTGAACGGTGCACGAGGGCAGAGAACGCATCCACATTTTCAGCGTTCAATTTAATGTCCAATTTCACAATATCTGATTCACGATAGCCAATAGGATGGTAGTCAAATGAGGCATAACCCCTTGTGACGGATTTTAATTTATCATAAAAATCGAATACAATTTCAGCCAAAGGCATTTCAAAAACCAACTCTACACGCGTGGTGGTGAGGTAAGTTTGCTTTTTCATAAAACCCCGTTTATCCATACAAAGGGTCATGATAGTGCCAATGTACTCTGGTTTTGATATAATTTGCGCTTCGATATATGGTTCTTTGGTATAATCCAAGGCGGAAGGGTCTGGCAATTCAGCGGGTTGGCGTATCATAAACTCTTGCGAGCCCGTTTTAGTCAACTTCGCATAATACGATACGTTCGGGATGGTGACGATAATCTCTTGGTCAAATTCACGGCGCAAACGCTCGGTCACAATCTCTAAATGCAACATACCCAAGAAACCACAACGGAAACCAAAACCCAAAGCCACGGATGTCTCAGGCTCAAATATCAATGAAGCGTCATTAAGT
Source organism: Saprospiraceae bacterium (assembly GCA_031381715.1). GTDB lineage: Bacteria > Bacteroidota > Bacteroidia > Chitinophagales > Saprospiraceae > JAAFJT01. The sequence goes on along the minus strand of JANMYC010000132.1, from coordinate 3,879 downwards.
TGTAATTTTTCAAGACTATCTCTCAAATCCTCAAAATCGTCGTTGTCAATGGGGTAGATACCCGCAAATACCATCGGTTTTACTTCCTCAAATCCTTGAACACCATCGGCACATGGGCGTGCTGTATGTGTGATGGTATCACCCACTTTTATCTCTTTCACTGATTTTACGCCCGTAATGATATAGCCTACGTCACCTGCTCTTACTTCATCTCTGGGCATGAGCCCCATTTGTAGGATACCGACTTCATTGGCGTCATGGTTTTTACCTGTATGGTAAAAACGGATTTTATCACCTTTTTTAATAGTACCATTCAACACCCTGTAATAAGCTATAATACCCCTGAATGAGTTAAAAATAGAGTCGAAAATCATGCATTCGAGCGGTGCATCAGGGTCACCTTTTGGTGGCGGAATCCTGTCTACTACGGCTTTCATAATATCTTCAATGCCCAAGCCTATTTTTCCACTCGCTAATACAATATCTTCTTTATCACAGCCGATGAGGTCAATAATTTGGTCACTGACTTCCTCAATCATGGCTGCTTCCATGTCTATTTTATTTAAAACAGGAATAATCGTCAAATCATGCTCCAAGGCAAGGAATAGATTCGAAATCGTCTGAGCTTGAATACCCTGCGTTGCATCCACGAGTAAAAGCGCGCCTTCGCATGCCGCAATCGAGCGCGATACTTCATAGCTAAAGTCAACGTGACCCGGCGTATCAATCATATTAAAAGTGTAGCGCACCCCGTCAGTATGGTCGTAATACATTTGGATGGCGTGGCTATTGATGGTGATACCGCGCTCACGCTCCAAGTCCATGTCGTCGAGGGCTTGGTTTTGCATGTCCCGTGCTGATATGGTTTTGGTAAACTCTAACAAGCGGTCAGAGAGAGTGCTCTTACCGTGGTCAATATGGGCAATTACACAAAAGTTGCGAATATTCTTCTGATTTGTCATGTACGAAATTTCAATTTTTAGCGGCGCAAAGATACAATAATCGAGTGATACTGAGGGGATATGCCTAATATAATTTACACAGACACTAAACGGTTTTACCAATAAAAAGTTCAATGCAATAAAAACAGAAAACGAAAGATACCAATTGAGGTATTTTTCGTTTTCTTAGAATCAAGCGAGAGAAAATCTAAATACTAAACACTCGCTACTAAATACTGCTATTTACGCCTTACCCAAATCATACAGCGTTTTCCAATGAGAATAAACTGCATTGCTCATGCGCGGAAATTCAATATAATTAACACCATATTCCGAACAAGTTTGCTTCACTATTTGGCTTATTTTCGGGTAATGGATATGACTTACGGATGGAAATAAATGATGCTCAATCTGAAAATTCAAACCGCCACAAAACCAAGTAACAATGGGGTTGCGGGTTGCGAAATTCGCTGTGGTTTGGATTTGGTGAATCGCCCACTCATTATCAACTTTCAATGCTTCGTCGGCCATCGGGAAAGAAGTATCTTCTACCACGTGCGCCAATTGAAAAACAATGCTCAATATAAAACCTGCCACTAAAGTGAAAATTAGAAAGCCAACCAAACCATTCACAAAACCTAATTTCCAAATAGGCAATACAAAAAACAAGAAAGTGCTCACTATTTTACCACTCCAAAACAGTAAATGGTCTTTTAATGCCATTTTAGGCACGTCAAAAGAGCCAATTTTACCCGTGAAATATTTTTTATAATCGAAAAAGAACATCCAAAGGACATACAGTAGTGAATACAAAACAACAAAATATATCGATTGAAAACGATGAAACCAGCGATGAGGCTGAGTCGGGCACATCCGAAACGCTGGACGTATTTCAATGTCATCATCGTAGCCGTGCATATTTGTGAAGCCGTGGTGCATGACATTGTGCTTGAGTTTCCACATAAAATCATTGCCACCCAATATGCTGATGGTATATCCCGCTATTTTATTGATACTCTTAGATTTTGAAAAACTACCGTGATTGCCATCGTGCATGATATTGAAACCATGTGCTGCAACCGCAAAACCCGCAATAACACAAAGTACCACTGAAATCCATGGATTTTCAGGCGTAAAAAAAACAAGTGTTGTGTAAATAGCAACCATGGTAAGGGTAATAATGGTTGCCTTTGTGTACAATCTCCAGTTCCCCGTGGGAGCTTGATTTGTTTCTAAGAAATATTGATTGACTCGATTTTTTAAATCGTTGTAGAAATTAGGCGTGGCTGTAAAACGAGGCACCTGCATGTTATAAATAATTCTGATTTAATTAGATAAAAATTGTGTGATAATGTAAGAGTAGAGGGCTTCAAGTGAATTTAAGTGTTGAAATTAATTACTTTTATAAAAGAAACAAGTAAAGTATTCAATGATAAACAAGTGTAAGACTGTTTAAGTTCTAAGTAGGCGTTTAGAAATAATCGACAATTTCTGTCGGGCTTAAAATTGTATAAAATACGCAGCAAAGCGAAGGATTTTATACAATTTTGAGAACCGACTTAAAAAGAAATTGTCGGTTATTTTAGCCCAACTACTTAATTGCTTCATAACCCTGTAAAGATACGTTAAATTTTAGCTAAAATGTGCATTATGAATATGTTAAATACTGAGGGGGCGTTTTAACCCAGTCAGCGATAACTTAGAATCAATCGTTTTAAGGTTTTAAAAGAACTTTTCAATAGAAATATAGGTTTTACACAGATAAAAGTTTTAACAAACCAAACACTTTGATGATGATAAAATACGTACTCTTAACGGCTTGTTTGCTACTGGCTTTTACGTCTAAATCTCAGAATAGACAGGATGATGATTACAAAAACTGGGTTGTTGACCTTTCACAATCCCAAAGCTCGTATGATGGGATTAAAATAGATAAAGTAGAGCTAAACGAGCAAAATACGGTCATCCACATGAGTTTCAGAAATCTGGGATTTTCCTCCACTTTGATAGAGGCATGCAATACTTTTCACCTACGCTCAAAGGGAAAAAAAGTCGCTCGATTTATTCGGGCGGAGAATATTCCAACGCGCAATGTTTTCAGAACGGGTTTTTCATGTGCGGACGAAACCACTGCCATGCGCATAAAACCCGGTCAATTTCTGCGTTTTCGCTTGTATTTTACCCGTATTCCTGAATATTTGGATAAAATAGATGTGGTAGAATACAACGGTATGGAAAGCTGTGAATTTGATGTTTGGAATTTAAATATCAGTAGAAAAGAACCTCTGCATGCACCTTCAATAGCGGCTTCAAAACCTAAAGTTGAAAATAAAAAACCAGCTGTTGGGAGTACGCCCAAACCTGCTACTAAGCCTAACACTCAACCACCGTTAATAGCGTCCAAATCACCAAGTACTCCACAAACTAAAGCTGAAAATACCATAAAAGAACCAGCGAAGCCGACAATTGCAAGCGCCCCCACCGAGTTCTCGGGGCTAAAGGCCTCAGTAGAGAAGAGAGAAGTGAAAGTGATGAAAGAATATAAGATAAATAAAAAAATGCTGCAACTGGAAGTTTGGGACAATGACCAAGAGGATGGTGATGTCGTGTCCGTTATGCTCAATAATCACTGGATTTTGAAGGGTATGAGGGTGACTAAAAATAAAAAGAAACTCGAAATACCCCTGGAAGAAGGCGATAATACCCTCGTTTTCCACGCCGATAATATGGGTACTGCGCCGCCTAATACCGCCGCTATCAGCTTTTGGGATGGTCAGACGTCGCAAACCGTGATTATGAACAGCGATATGGGAAAAAGTGAGGCGATTCGGTTTATTAGGAATTAGGTGATGGGCGATGAGTAATAGATGATAGGTGATGAGTGATTGGAATTAGGCAACAGATACCAAATTATCGCCTAATGCCAGTCATCCATCAC
>JANMYC010000121.1:0-5659 GCA_031381715.1 Saprospiraceae bacterium | reverse complement strand
CAGCTTTGGGTTTTACTGAAAATCGAGACAAACAAGGTGCGTCAAGCTCAAAAGTGGATCCCAAAAGTGTTGTCCGCTCAGGCGAATCGGGTTTATTGCAAGGTTTAGCGGGTAAAGCTGCGGGTGTGCGAATTACACGCTCGACGGGCGACCCCGGGGCGGGTTCAAATTTCCAAATTCGGGGTGCAAATACCATTACAGGTGCAAGTCAACCTTTGATTATATTGGACGGTATTCCGATTTCAAATAGCAGTACAACGGGTTTTGGTGCATCTGCCACAGGTGTAGGTGTGGCGCAACAATCGCGTTTGAATGACATCAATCCGAGTGATATTGAGTCTATGCAAGTGCTGAAAGGTGCGGCGGCGGCGGCTATGTGGGGTTCACGGGCGGCGAATGGTGTATTGGTCATCACGACTAAAAAAGGAAAATCGGGCAGATTGCAAATCTCTTATGGTATTAATTATTCGGTTGACCAAATCAATGCCCGTCACCCAATGCAAAATGCTTTTGGGCAAGGTGCAAATGGCTTGTACAGCCCGATTGCAACGAACTCTTGGGGTGATAAAATAGCCGACAGAAGTGGTGCCGCGGATAGTTTAGCCACCACAAATGAGCGTTTTGTGAGCGATATTTCAGGAAAAGTATATTCTCCTATCGGTCGCCGTGGTACAGCAGGCATTTTTGTTAAAAATGATAAAACCACGTATGATGATGCTAATTTTGACGCCATTTTTGGCAATGGTTCTTTTTTAGAAAATACCTTGACTATGAGCGCAGGTTCTGAGCGGTCACGGACTTTTTTCAGCCTTTCGGATTTGAATCAAAAAGGAATCATCAGAGAAAACAGTGATTATCGCCGCAGTTCTATCCGTTTGAACAACGATTATATTGGGGCGCACATGAAATTATCTACGAAAGCAGCCTATATCCTAACCAATTCAAACCGTATTCAGCAAAACTCCAACGTATCAGGCTTGTATTTGGGTTTGTTGAGAACACCACCTGATTTTGACAATGTGGATTATGTGGGTACTTATTATGATGCCGCTGGCGTTCCTACATTGGGTCGCCCGCGCAGTTATCGCCGCTATTTGGGGAATGACATCAATCCGCAATTCAATAATCCAGAGTGGACGATTCGTAAGCAATTGGCACCGAATACGGTTCATCGCTTTTTGGTCTCTTCCGAATTGACGCTTATGCCAACGGATTGGTTCGATATTACGATACGGGGCGGTGTTGACGGGCATTTTGATAAACGAGAGTATTTATTCCCGATTGGTACGGCAGGTGCTGACCGTGTGAATGGTTCTTATCAACATGAATCCATCAGTGATGTAGAAACAAATTTAGATGTTATTGGTCGCGCGACACGCCGTTTGACGAAGGATATTAGCAGTACTTTTATTTTGGGTTATAACCTAAATGACCGCAAGCGGTTGAATCTCTACGGTCAGTCCCGCAATTTTATTGTCAATACAGATTTGAAAAACTTTATCAATGCGGGCTCAACCAGTGCTAATAATTCTACTTTGAAAACGGGTTCAAATCGCGGTTATACGACTTTGAACTTCGATTTCAAAAACCAATTGTCCATCAATGCCACGGGTGCATTGGAAGCTGCTTCGACGATAAAAGGCAATTTCTTCTACCCCTCAGTAGATGCATCTTGGCGATTCAATAAACTAAAGTTTTTTAAAGAGCTTAAATGGATGTCATTGGGTAAGTTGCGCGCTTCGTGGGGAAAAGTGGGTGTGCGTCCGAATCCCTACCGTTTTCAAACGGTATATGAATCCGTGGCTTATGAAACGTATGACGACCCTCTCGACCCTGCATTTTTCGGTGGTGGTTATCGACTGGACAATTCAAAAGGCAATAATAATTTACGTCCTGAAATTAAAACAGAATGGGAATTGGGTACTGATTTTCGTTTCCTTGAAAACCGTTTATCTCTCTCAGCGTCTTATTACAGCAATGAAATTAAGGATATTTTGCTCAACGTTGGGCGCAACCCTTCTACGGGTTTCACCAGTCAATACGCCAATGCAGGTTTGATGACCAACAAAGGTTGGGAAACTGAGTTTAACCTCGAGTTTTTGAAAAAAGGTGATTTAACACTCAATTTATATGGTAATGTTAGTAAAAACATCAACAAAGTTGTCAGTTTATTTGGTACGCGAACCATTGATTTGACAGGACAATCCATGAGCTCTCGGGCAGTTGAAGGCTATCCAATGGGTACGCTTTGGGGACCTCGTGCTTTGCGCGATGCCAATGGTGCATTTGTATTAGATGCCCTCGGCTATCCACAAGTAGATATTGAGCAAGGACTTTTGGGGAATCCGAATCCAGACTGGCGGGGTGGTTTGGGCTTTAGTGCCAGTTATAAAAACTTGGATTTGAATGTTTTATTTGAAACCTCACAAGGTGGGGCTATTTCGCAAGGTACAAAATCAGTTCTCTACAATTTCGGTACACACGCCGAAGTGGGGAATGAGGTGACATTGACCAAAGAAATGAAGAATGTGGCTGGTCGGGTTTATCCCGCAGGGGCAGTTGTGCGGGGCAATATTGGCAACTATGGCGGCGGTGATGTCATATTAGACGAGGCTTGGTACACCACACGCGGTGCGGGCTTGGGTGCATCGGCTATTCGTGAATTCTTTGTCGGTGATGCGACTTGGACACGTTTGCGCGAGTTGTCTTTGATGTACAATATCAATGGTGAAAAATTAAAAAAAGCCACTAAATTGTCTTCAATTCAATTAGGTATTACGGGTCGTAACCTCTTTTTGTGGACACCAATTGTGGGCTTCGACCCAGAAGTCAATCAAGCGGGTGTAGGCAACGGTTTTGGTATTGAGTATTTTACCAACCCAAGTACACGCTCTATTTTGTTTTCTTTGAAGGTGAATTATTAATAACTTGAATTGGGATATTAAAGATAATGAAGGATATTAAGGATGATTGTACTATGTTCGAGGAACTTTTAAAGTTATCCGAACATATACCCCCCTCAGTATTTTAACCATTTTTTAATCCTTAACATCCTGCTTCTAACAAAAAAACAAATTTTAAAATGAAAAATTTAAAATATATAGCAATCATTTTATCGCTCACAATATTGGGTTTCGGTTGCAATTTTTACGAAGGAAAAAATGTGGACCCCGATGCGCCCACTGCTGTAAATCCCGATGGCTTATTGAAAGGCATTCAATTAGCCAATATTGAAGTGCAATTGGGTCAAACGCAGCGCATTGCGGGAATGTGGACGGGTCAATATCGCGGTGTGATATTGCTTTATTTGGCAATTCACGAATACAATCTATCTGCCGAAGAATCCAACAACACTTGGGGTTTAGCCTATCAAAGTGTGGTAAAACAGTGTCGTATCATGCGTGAAGGTTTAAAAGATGATCCTTTCTATCAAGGTGTTGGTAAAATTATGGAGGCTCATGCATTGGGTACTTTGACCGCCCTTTATGGCGATATTCCTTTTACTGAAATTGCTCAAGATGAAAAGTTTGAAAATCCAAAGTTTGACAAACAAACTGCCGTTTACGCGGGTATTCAAACGCTGTTAGATGATGCTATTAATGATTTGAAAAAAATAACGGGTACACGTACTGTTGCCAATGATATTCTATTCAGCGGAGCACAGACCAAATGGATTGAAGTGGCTTACACGCTCAAAGGACGTTATTTCATGGAAACCAAAGAGTATGATAAAGCCTACGCCGCTGCTTTATTAGGTGTTTCCTCGGGCGCAAATTCATTGAAATTTGTCCCTCGTGGCACAGCTATTGGTGATGGCAATTTGATGAACATGATGATTGCCAATCGGGGCGGTTATTTCAGCACAGGCACCACATATTTAACCCGTCTTTTGGGAAGAACATTTGCCGTAGGTTCTCGCAATAATGCTAAAACTACCGAAGATGCGCGCTCAAAATATTATGTTATCGGCGGTTCAAGTTCAACGGGTGAAAGAGGCGTAGCTGCTCAAAAAGCCCCAATGCCATTAGTCATTTTTGAAGAAAACCTTTTGACATTGGCTGAAGCGGGCTTACGCACAAAAGGTGTTGCTGAAGGATTATTGCAATTGAATAAATTAAGGGCTTATTTAAACGTTAAAGGCAATGCTTTCACACCTATAGGCATAACCGATACCGTGAAATATGACGCCTACGTAGATGCTGATTTCTTAGTGGGTGGCATTGAAAACAGAGATAACATCGCTCAAGACAGAGCTTTGTTGCGTGAAATCATCGAAGAACGCTATGTTTCGCTTTATGGTCAAATATTGCCTTTTAATGATTTTCGTCGTTTAGCAAAAACCGATGCGGCTTTGCGCCCCCCATTGCCTTTTAATTCTACAACGGCAACCAAACACCCTGAGCGTTTGATATATGCTCAAACGGAAATAAATGGTAATCCGAATTTACCGCGACCGATTCCTGATATTTTTCAAATGACGGAAGTGAATAAATAATAGATAGTGTTAGATGTGGCTGTTTCAATAACCCTTTGAGACAGCCTCATCATCTTTATCCCTTCAGTATAAATGGCTATATTTTGCTTGTTTTCAGATGATTTTTCATGAAAAAACCATTGTTTACCTTCCTTTACCTCGTTTTATGCACCATTATAACTTACGCCCAAACCTTTCAAGCAGGCAGTATTTATCTTGGAGCGCAAGGTTATATTGAATACAGAGCAGGCAATTTGCCCATTATCATCACTGCGCCGCATGGCGGACGACTCGAACCTGCCTCTATTCCTGACCGCACTTGCGCAACTTGCACCACCGTCATGGACGCAAATACGATGGAATTAGCCTATCAAATTGATACGGCACTGCGACAAGTTTTTGGTTGTTTCCCGAATATTATTATCAACCGTTTGCACCGTAAAAAATTGGATGCCAATCGAGAAATCGTAGAAGCGGCAAATGGCTCAGCCGATGCGGAAGTGGCTTGGCAGGAGTGGCACCAATATATTCAAGCGGCAAAAAATGATATAGTGAAACGCTATGGGCGGGGCATTTTAATTGACCTTCATGGTCATGGTCATACGATTCAAAGACTTGAATTGGGCTATCTATTAAACGGCTCGGATTTTCGTTTATCCGATTCCATTATTTCGACCCCTCAGTATAGAGACCTTTCAAGCATCAAAAATCTTGTTTTAAATAACCTAAATGGCTTTAATGCGGCTCAATTAATCCGCGGTACTTTTGCTTTGGGGACATTATTAGCAGCAAAAAACTTTCCTGCTGTTCCTTCTCAACAAGACCTCGCACCCAATGTCGGCGATGATTATTTTAATGGCGGTTATAATACTGTGCGGCATGGCAGCCGAGATAGTACAAAAATTGATGCGATTCAGATAGAATGTAACTTGACCGGGGTTCGCAATACCTATGAGAATCGCAACCGTTTTGCTACTGAATTAGCCAATGCTTTAAAAGTGTATTTAGCAAAACATTATTTCAATTCAATAATTTTTGGCTGCACAACTTCAACAGCTGAAATAAACCCTTTAAATATCACCGTTTTTCCAAATCCAGCGCACAATACCTTAAATATTACCTTTGATAAACTTTTGGAACGTCCCGTTTTAATCAAACTTTACAATTTACAAGGACAATTAATGG
>JANMYC010000088.1:0-3001 GCA_031381715.1 Saprospiraceae bacterium | reverse complement strand
GTTTCGATGGATGTTTTGAAAGCTCAATTGATTGAAAATGTGAATACTCGGAGGGTGGATGATGTATTGCAAAAAGTACCCGGCGTAAATATCATTGACGGGCAGGCGAATATTAGAGGTGGCTCGGGTTGGAGTTATGGGGCAGGAAGTCGGGTTTTACTTTTGGTGGATGATATTCCAGCGGTGCAAGGCGATGCAGGTTTTCCGAATTGGAAAGATATTCCCGTTGAAAATATTGAACAAATAGAGGTGATAAAAGGAGCTTCTTCGGCATTATATGGCTCATCGGCGATGAATGGGGTTATTAATATCCGCACTGGATTTGCTAAATTAGAGCCTGTAACTAAGGTAACTCTGCAATCAGCATTTTACTTAACGCCTAAAGATGCTGCTAAAAAGTGGTGGACAAAAACACCTTATGAAGCTACTGCGAGCATAATGCACAAGCAGAAATTTGGAAAATTAGACGTGGTGGGGACGCTTTTTTACTATAATTTGGATAGTTACAATAAGAACTGGTACGATAAATTCGGGCGTTTTACCACAAATTTGAGATATAGAATTACGGATAGATTGAGCGTGGGCTTGAATGCGAATGTCAACACAGGGGTTAGTCAAACGTTTTTTTATTGGCAAAATGATACCAAAGGCGCGTACATCGGCACCGCAAATGCCTACACAACGGCTAATAAAACCCGATATATTATTGACCCTTACTTGAATTATTTTGATAAATACGGCAATCAGCATAAAGTTTTGACACGTCGATACAGTGTAAAAAATGATTTAACGAACAACCAGCAAAATAAATCCGACTTGAATTATGGTGAATACCAATTTCAACGTAAAATGGAAAAAGTAGTGATTACGGCTGGTTTGGTGGGTATAAGAACGGGCGTAAATGCTAAACTATATGGTGATACTATTTTTAAAGCGTTAAACCTCGCAGCGTATGCTCAATCAGATGTGAATTTAGGGAAATTAAACCTTTCGGCGGGTGTTCGATTTGAGCAAAATACTATAAATGGACCTAAACTGGTGAAATATAGCGCTACTCAAATTGAGAGTGTCCCGAATGGTGGTCAATTGCGTGAATCAAAGCCTGTATTTAGGATTGGAGCGAATTATCAAGTAGGAAAAGCTACTTATTTGCGGGCTTCTTGGGGGCAAGGCTACCGTTTTCCTACTATTGCAGAAATGTTTATCTCAACTCAAGCGGGTGGAATACCCGTTATTCCAAACCCCACGTTGACTTCTGAAACGGGTTGGTCAACTGAATTAGGGGTAAAACAAGGCTTCAAAATTGGGGGACTTGTAGGCTTTGCGGATGCTTCGGTGTTTTGGTCGGAGTACAGTAATATGATGGAATTTCAAGCCACTTCGCGCCAAAATATCATCGGTTTTCAATCTCAAAATGTAAGCAATACAGTGATAAAAGGTTATGAAGCCAGCGTAGCCGGGCAAGCTAAAATGGATAAATTCGGTTTATCTTTTTTAATAGGCTATACCTATATTGACCCCAAATACAAGGTTTTTACAAAAAGAGATAGCTCGAACTCTACAGCAGGATTTAATATATTGAAATACCGTTTTAAACATAATTTTAAGTTTGATACGGAGGTATCTTTTGATAAAATTTCTGTTGGTGTTGCAGTTTTGTACAATAGTCACATGGATGCTATTGACCGTATTTTAAACGACTTTTTACCGGGCATAAAAGCTTTTAGAAATAGACACACTACAGGATTTACAACTATGGACGTGCGACTGGCTTTTAGACCGACTAAGTTTTTGAAACTGACGGTGATTGGGGCGAATATTTTAAATGAAGAATATGCTTATCGCCCGGGTGTTTTGGATGCACCGCGCAATGTATCAGCGAGGATGGATTTTACGTTTTAATGACGTTTTAAGAATAGTTGTCTCAATCAATATGCTTATTGCGTTATAGTTGAAAGATGAGACGTTTATTGATGAATTGTTCAATTTAATTTTATTTTAAATGTATTTAAAGAAGTCATCTGCCTTATTAATAGTTTTATGGATTAAAACTTTAGCTTTTGCACAACACCCCAATATAGTTGTGGATAACTCAGGTGATGCTGATGAACCGAGTATCACAATGGATATTAAAAACCCTGCGCGCATGGTGGCGGGTGCTAATATTGCGAATATTTATTATTCAAATGACACCGGAAGGACGTGGACTAAGCGCATTCAAAATTCCTCATTTGGGGTTTGGGGCGATCCCGTTTTGGCGACTGATACTGAGGGGGCGTTTTATCATTTTCATCTATCGAATCCCAGTGATGGCAATTGGATAGATAGAATTGTGTGTCAAAAATCCATTGATGGCGGTAAAACGTGGAATAATGGCTCATTCATGGGTTTAAATGGCACTAAAAATCAAGATAAACATTGGGTCACGATTGATAGAAAAACGAATGCTATTTATTGCACTTGGACGCAATTTGATAAATATGAAAGCCAAAGCCCGCAGGATAGTTCCCATATCCTGTTTTCAAAATCCATTGATGGTGGCTTAACGTGGTCACCTGCACAACGCATCAACCAATTTGGCGGTGATTGCTTAGATGATGACAACACTACTGAGGGGGCTGTTCCGACCCTCGGAACCAATGGCGAATTGTACGTAACATGGGCGGGACCCAAAGGCTTAATGTTTGATAAATCATTGGATAAGGGCGCAACTTGGTTAAAAAATGATGTAAAAGCTGCCGATATTGCTGGTGGTTGGACATATAATGTGCCGGGGATTTATCGCTGTAACGGGCTGCCAATTGCGGTATGTGACACAAGCAATAGCCCGAATAGGGGCACTATTTATGTCAACTGGAGTGACCAGCGCAATGGTGAAACGAATACGGATATCTGGTTAGCGAAATCAAAAGATGGGGGAAATACTTGGACTTTACCTAAAAAAGTAAATAACGATAACAGCAATCGCCATCAATTCATGACGTGGATGGCTCTCGACCAA
>JANMYC010000083.1:0-2564 GCA_031381715.1 Saprospiraceae bacterium | reverse complement strand
TAAAAGGTCAAGTGGGGAGTATCATTCGTGCTTCTGCGATTGACGATTCGGGGCCCATTGTTTATACTTACTTGCCTAAAGAGTCTTCACCTTTCTTTTGGCGAGGTACAATTGCTATTCGTTTTGCTCAAATTTTATTTGCGGGTATCAGTGTGATGCAAACAAATGATATCGTTTTTGCTTATAAAAATTCCCCATCTCCTATTTCAACAGGACAATATAAGACTCAATTTAGCATAACTATGTGGCAGTTGGGCATGTCGCTACCTGTTTTACCGAAAAAAAAGAAGGAGAATCAATGATGTTTTATACACCCCTCAGTATCAAGGCTTTTTTAATGAAAACTAAAACCTGTAGAAGTAAATGGATGACATTAATTGATATTGCAATATTTTTGTTTAAAGTGTTGATTATCAATAGAATATCTCAATATCCTAATATCAATTAATATTGTCTTTAGACTTAAACATCATTAAAACTGATACACCAACGCATTGCAATGCATACCCGCTCCTACAGAAGCCATGACCACTTTTTGCCCCTTTTTAATTGAAAAATGGCCTAACTCATGTTTTAATATTAAATCCAACATTGTGGGTATGGTAGCAACGGATGTATTGCCTAAAAATTCAATGGTTCGAGGTATTTTACCTTCAAAAAAATGGTCATCAACGTTATAAAGTCGTCCTAAATTGCGGGCAATGGCTTCCAACATTTTGGCATTGGCTTGGTGAAACAGGAATAAATCAACGTCAGAAAGTGTCAAATTGGCTTTATTTAATGCCTTTTCAATTACTTTTGGCATCCATTGAGTGGCATATTTATAGACATCTTTACCTGTCATGTGAAAATAGCAGTTGCCACTGAGTGTGGGCGCGTTATTGGATTTATCCAAATAGATATATCTCAAATCCTCCTGCGAATGCGAAAAAGTAGCGTAGGCAAGCAAGCCACCTGCATCCTTTTCGTTCTTTTTTGAAATGATACAAGCCCCACAACCATCTGCCAAAATCATTGAATCCAAATCGTGAGGATCCAATAAGCGAGAGGCAATTTCTAAACCCACAACCAATACATTCTCCGCCTCACCACACGTAATGGATTGGTGTGCCTGAATCACCGCTTGAATCCAACCCGGGCAACCAAACAAAGTATCGTAAGCATAACATTCATGATTCTCGCATTGTACGGCATTTTTGAGGCAGGCGGCCATATTGGGGATTGTGTGAAATGTCTTTGAGCCTACCACCATATTTCCCGCATTGTGTGCCACTATAATTCCCGACAAATCCGAGGGATTTAGCCCCGCATTTTTTATTGTTTTCAAGGCAGTTTCTGCCATCAAAGGAATAGAGTCTTGGTCAAAAGGGACGTATCGACGTTCGGTAATACCCGTTATAGCTTCTAATTTTCGATGATTTCAGACGCTTTTTTTTCATTTTTTACGCCATGCGAATCATAAAAAGTATGGTTTAAAAAATGACTGTTTGGGATTACTAAAGCAGGTAAAGTTGTACCTGTTCCTTTGATGAATGTTGTCATTATTGAATAATTCTGATGTGCGATTTTAAAATTTAGGATGCGAAAATACGAAATTTTATAGTTAACGCTATGTAACATAAAAAATAACCGTGTCATCACACTAATTGGACGACACGGTTAAAACATAACTTACTTTAAAACAATTTATTAGGTATTTATTGCGAATTTAAGATTTGAAATGAGTTAGATAGTTTATGGTTACCAATAATTGATTTTCAATGGATTATAGGCATCCCCTTCAGTATAAAATAGATAGAATCGATCAAATGGTTATACATTCTCTTTTTGAATGATTGAAAATGGCGTTTTGCACAGAATTTTAAAATCAAACCAAAAGGACTGCTTCATGGCGTAGGTAATATCCAAATTAATGCGTTCTTCTGCCAGCATATTATTGCCTCCGCGTTTAGTCACTTGCCACAATCCCGTAATCCCAGAAGGGGCTAAAAACCGAAATGCCGCATCTTCTTTAGTTAATAACTCCGCTTCGTAAAGTGGCAATGGGCGGTTTCCAATGATAGACATGTGCCCCATCAGTACATTGAATAATTGAGGAAGTTCATCAATACTATATTTGCGGATAATACTGCCCACTTTAGTCACTCGCGGGTCATTTTTAACTTTAATAAAAATGGCTTTATTATCCTCATATTGATTAAATTTTTGGACATCGCGCAATCGCTTATCCGAATCCGCATACATAGAACGAAACTTGAAAAAAGGAAATTCTTGATAACCCGAACCAATTCTTCGCGAACGATAAATGATAGAACCTCGAGATTCTAAAGCTATCATTATACCTGTCAAAATAAAAATAGGGCTGAGCAATAGGATGCCTGTAAGAGCAATTACAATATCAAATAGTCTTTTTAAAAAAGGCGTTTTTATATCCAATTTATCTGTAGTTTCGATAGTATTTTGAGATGTTTGTTTTTTAAATTTTATGAGGAATTCAACGCGTTTTAAAATATCATGAATATTTACATTTGTTCCGCAATAGCAATCATCAATTCCATTTTTAA
>JANMYC010000078.1:0-1538 GCA_031381715.1 Saprospiraceae bacterium | reverse complement strand
TTGTTTCCAAGGAAATTTTATGAATTCGATGCTCAAAATAAAATGGTGCATTATAGCCCTTTCAACGGTAAAGTTGAGGCGGGTTATTTGTTCACAGATACGGGTTTTTGGGATACTTTTCGGTCGCTTTTCCCTTTTTTAACCCTTATGTATCCCGAAATGGATGGTCATATTTTAGAAGGTTTGGCGAATACTTACAAAGAAAGTGGTTGGCTACCCGAATGGGCAAGTCCTGCGCATAAAAAAAGTATGATGGGCAGTAATTCGGCTTCTGTTATCACCGATGCTTATTTGAAAGGCGTAAAAGGCTATGATATTGAGCTTTTATACGAAGCTTTGATGAAAAATACTGAGGGGGAGGGCCTGATAAATACTTTGGGCAGAAATGGGGCACAGCAATACAATACTTTGGGTTATGTGCCGCTTGAAGGCTTCGGTGGCAGCACGGCTAAAACATTGGAATACGCACACGCTGATTTTTGTTTAAATCAATTAGCAATTGCCTTAAAAAAACCGAAAGAAGATATTGAAAAGTTTGCCAAACGCTGCCAAAACTACCGAAATGTCTTTGATTCGAACTACAATTTGATGCGTGGTAAAAGTCAAAACGGTACTTTTCCAAGCACTTTTAACCCTTTTAGATGGGGTGGCGAGTTTGTAGAAGGCAACAGTTGGCATTACAGTTGGAGCGTTTTGCACGATTTTAAAGGTTTATCACAACTCATGGGCGGCAATAAAAAAATGGAAATGATGCTCGATAGCGTTTTTAATTCGCCCTCGACAGTGGATGTCGGCGGTTACGGAAGGGTCATTCACGAAATGGTTGAAATGCAGGTGATGAACATGGGGCAATATGCACACGGCAATCAACCGATTCAACACATGATTTATATTTACAATTATTGTGGCGCACCTTGGAAAACGCAAATGCACGTCCGTGATGCGATGGATAAACTCTATAAACCCACGCCCGACGGCTATTGCGGCGATGAAGACAATGGACAAACGAGCGCGTGGTATGTGTTCAGCGCGATGGGTTTTTACTCGGTTTGTCCTGGTACGCAGCAATATGCACTGGGTTCGCCGCTTTTTAAAAAAGTGATTTTGAGTTTAGAAAATGGGAAAAAATTTACCATAAATGCACCGCAAAATACGGCAAAAAACGTGTACATTCAATCCGCTTTATTGAATGGTGCGAATTATGATAAAAACTATATCAATCATGCGGATATTATGAAGGGTGGCGTTTTTCAACTTAAAATGAGCGAACAGCCGAATGTAAAAAGAGGTGTTGGTGCCGTGGCAGCACCGTTTTCTTTTTCGAAATAGGAAAATACTGAGAGGGGTAAAAAAAATTAAAAACAAAGCAAAATGATAAAAAAAACGACAAAATGGGTTCTTTTTGCGCTCATTTCAAGCGACCGCGAGGTTAAGTCACCATCGAAATCAACAGAGACAGAAGTCGGTGCGACGTCTGTTCCTTGAGCAGCTAGAAGATCGTCGCTTGCTGGCCGTGCTCTGGCGGAACCCGCTGGATG
>JANMYC010000016.1:0-1609 GCA_031381715.1 Saprospiraceae bacterium | reverse complement strand
ATAAAAATTATATTTAAGGTTATTTTAAAATACATAGAAGTACAAATTAAAAAGGCATAAAATACTGATTATGAGTATTTTATGCCTTTTTAATTTGCACTAAAATTTATTATATTTTATAAATCTTTAACGGAATTTTTTTCTGAAATTATTTCTTTCAACTCACTCAAAAAAGTGTATTGTTGTGGCATTACTTTTTTGAAAGCATCCTTTACGGCGAAGTAAGTGCCATGCTTTTCAAGTTCTTCGAACACTTTATCGGCAACAAATTTCACGTCCTCTTTTATCAAACCTTTCAGTGAAGGGATGTCATGCCAGTCGCCTTCCACGGCATACGCCTGAAATTCTTCGCCATCTTTATTGACGGGGTCAAGCTCAATCGCATTTTTTTTCATCTGCTGAACGGGAGCTTGCGGCAAGTGCCAATCTTCACCTTCAATATCGTGATTTACTAAGAATATTTCGAGTCCTCTTTGACGAATTCGATAAATAATGAGGTGCGCTTTTTTAATAATCTCTTGCATGAGTAGGCGTATTATTTTGTTAACCACAAATATCTTAATTAAAATGGTAAATTAGTGGTATTTGTTCACACTATTTTCAAAAAAAATTGAAATAATTGAAAATTGGAAACATTATGTGTACATAAAACGATTTTAATACTTGAATAAAACCAAATTTTAAAAAACTTTAGGCGGCACCTTTCTCACATTTTAACGATTTTCATGAAAAAAGAACTATTAAAACGGCATAAATGTTTGCTTATCATGTTAATATGTATGCGTAACTCTTATAAAATTCAAGAAAATGAACTGCCCAAAATGCCATTCCGAAATACCCAAAAACCAGATAAATATCAGTGCAGACATTGCTCAATGCGTGAATTGCAATAACGTTTTTAAAATATCTGAAAATATAGAGCCGAAAATAGATAGGCATTTTGATAAAAATGACCCACCCATAGGTGCATAGATGAAATCAGATTTTAATAGTATGACACTTGGTGCAACTGCCCGCTCTTGGTTTGCGCTGTTTATTGTGCCTTTTGCCTTGGTTTGGACATCTTTTTCGTGGGGTGGACTTTACGGAACGCAGTTCGCGAGCGGTGAATTCAATTTATTCACGTCTCTTTTTGGCATCCCTTTTCTAATAGGTGGCATAGCTGTGATAAGCATGGCAGCCATGTTTATGTTCGGAAAAGTAGAAATCACCTTAGATACTGAGGGGGGTAAAGTTTTTACAGGAGTAGGCGTTATTGGTCGCAATCAACGTTTTAAATGGAGCGAAATATCCCATATTTCAGAAGAAACGACCTACAATAACAAGGGCTCAGCCCGTTCAGCTATTGTTTTAGAAGGCAAAACAAGGGTTTCGTTTGGTAGTATGCTCAACGATGAAAGGCGGTATTATATCTTAAAAGCCCTTCAACAGGTCTTTTCAAAAAAAGAGATGAATAGTGGGTTTATTTAAGGATATTGGGATATTGGGATATTGGGATATTTTTTAATGCAATATCATAATATCTCAATATCATAATACCTTAATATCCCAATACCTCAATATCCCAGTATCTCAATTTAAATAAACAGCCATTTCATCTACACCTTTT
>JANMYC010001569.1:0-4508 GCA_031381715.1 Saprospiraceae bacterium | reverse complement strand
CAATGGAAGGTGGTGTGGATTTGTATTGCCCACGTGGTTGGGCGTATGCAGAAGGCTGTTATTTCATTTGCCATAATAAAAATGCGGCAATTTGGCACGATGGCACAGGCAACGAATCGGCTAAAACAGTTTTAAAAAATTGCCAATTTGTGGGCGATGCGGGGTATAAATTAGGTCGTTTTCATCGTGATGCGCAGTTTTATTATGGCAGATAAAATAACACCCCTCTGTTACGCCCAACCACGTGGGCAATACAAATCCACACCGCCTTCCATTGTGCAATTTTTAAAGTAAAAAGTGCCATTATCCACGTCCCAAGGGCTGACCGTATCGCCACCTAAAGAATGGAAATTGCAATTTTTTACCGTTAATCGCTGCGTCAAAGGCATGCAGCGGAGGGCAAATTGATGCCCATCTTTGCGGGTTATTTTCGCTTTACCATCACATATAAATGTAGAGTCACCCTTTGCCGTGAAACCGAAATCATTGACCACTATCAAGTTTTCAAGGGTCACGTCTTTGGCTCTAATATTCATTACACCTGAGCCCCAATCATCGGGCGCAGTGCAACGGAATATTTCACGGGATTCTGAGTAGATAATTTTTACCCCCTCAGTATCCGTCCATTTTCCGCCTAATTTGGGGCATATTTCACCTTTTAAAAAGACATTCTGTTTTTCAATTAAAACCTTTTCCCGATATGTCCCTTTTTTAATAAAAATAGTGCGCTGCTTCATGGCTGAATCAGGCAAGCTGTTAATTGCTTCTTGAATGCTTTTGAAATTACCTGAGCCATCCGCTGCAACAGTGATTTTCTGCGCTTTTAAAAAGGAGAAGCATAGAAAATAAAATACAAAAGCAGTATATATCTTGGTTTTTAAATTCATTTTTAGCTGTTGAAATGCCTATTATACATGAAACGGGGTGTTTTATTCTGGAGGTGGGATTTCAGATTTCGGAACACATCCGAAACCCGAAATCTCAATTCCAAAATCGCTTAATAGTTCGGATTCTGCTTCAATTTACCTTGATAAGAATCCAAAGTAGCTTGGTCAAATGGGAATAATTCACTTTTATTAGGGGTGAAATATTGCGCAAATGCTTGCCACAACGGTTTGCTATCTATTGCCGTGGTACTTGTCAAACTTTTACCCCATGCTAAACCTGTCCAACCAGTTGTAGGATTGGGTTTTTGCTTAGGAATATTGAGGGGATGTTTAGAGCCACTTGGATTGAAAAACTCTATCTCTTCACCATTATTTCTCCACCAAACACTATCCGGAGCAGTCACAAATTTGCCCTTTGCATCTCTAATATCTTGAATGGTTTGGCGTGCTTCTGCAATCTTTGTACCCAATAAATTCCAGCGAATTAAGTCGTATTTGCGAATGGCTTCACTGCCAAATTCTAACCAACGCTCATTGACGATGGCATCAAAAAAGGGCACTTTCGTCGCCGGTGTAATCCCTATTTTTGTTTCATTACCCTTGTATGCACGCTTGCGTACTTCTTCAAAAGCAGCAATAGCAGCGGGTGTTGGATTGCCATTTATTTCATTCTCAGCTTCTGCAAACATCAACAGAACATCTGAAAAACGAATGACTATCCAGTTGTATCCTGGATTCAATGCCGAACCAGGTAATAATGGATTGCGCCATAATTTAGACCATTTGGCGTCGCACATAGCCGCAATTGTACGCGGTGATTTGGTATTGTTGGCGTTCACTTGATAAGGGCCTATCGTGATGTCACGGCGAGTGTCAAGAGTATCAAATGCATAAAAATAGTTGGGCAAAGGCTGCACTGCTCCGCCACCAGTACCATAACGTGAGCTGACGTTGCAGCTAATACCATTGTAATTACCCATGCGGCTATCCGAGTTGCTGTTTGCGCCACCCGCACCGATTTCATAAATGAGCTCACCTTGTGGGTCATACGTGAAAGCACAGATGTATTTTTTCCAAATATCTTCAAAAACGGGTACAAGTGTATGTTGCGTGCGGTTTGCCATCAAATCGGCGCATTCGTCACGGGCAATTTTATAAAAATTCAAGTAATCGGCACGGCGTTCCATGGTTTTTGAATCTGACCTTAACGAAAAGCCTCCTCTGTGCAGCGCCATTTTCGCACGCAACGCTTTTGCGGCACCTTTTGTAATGCGTTCATTGCGGGCAACTTCTGTTCGCCAAGGCAATAAATCCGAAGCTGTTTTAAGGTCAGCGATGAGTTTGTCGTAGGTTTCATCACGATTGGCTTGCGGATAAAACAAGTCTTTTTGCGTATAAGCGGGTTGCATAGGCGCGGGCACATCACCCCAGTTGCGAATCAACTCAAAGTAAAAAGTTGCCCTCAAAACCAATGCCTCACCGTGCAAACGCTTCAAGTCTTTTTGCTCTGCGGCGGTTCCTTTTAAATATTGCGGCATTTGTGGAATTTGCTCAATGCATAAATTCGCTTTTTCAATACCTCTGTACAATTGAAGGAAAGGATTGCGTATTTCAGCATTGGTCAACAACAATTGATAGCGGGCGATACCCCTTCGTCCATTGTCAAGGGCACCCGTACAAATCATTTCATCAGAATCAAATGGATAATACTGACTGATACGGATACCATAGCCATTATCGCCCATCAATTCGTCATAAACGCCTATCAAAGCTGCTGTGGCGTTTGAAACATCCGAAAAAACTTGCGATACACTGTATTGCGAAACGGGCTGAACTTCCATGAAGTCTTTGCAGCGCGTGGTTGTAAAAGTCAAGGCTAAAAGCAGTGAGCCTTTTACTATTTTAGAGAACATATTTTTCATTTTTGATAATATTTAAATAATAAAACCATAATTTTTTTTGTTTGAATTAGGATTTTAAGGATTTATTAGGATTAGTTACCCCCTCAGTATTTTGAAGTTTGAGAATGATTTAACAAATTATTTTAAGCGTAATTTTATAATTTTTAAATCAAAAATCATCAAAATACTGAGGGGGTAACTAATCCTAATAAATCCTTAAAATCCCACAAATCCTAATTCAAATTAAAACGTAGCATTCACACCCATCACAAAAACTCGTGCGCGCGGGTAAGCCGCAAAATCGACACCCGGCGTAAGCGGGTCACTGTTACGAGCAGTTACCTCAGGGTCGTAGCCAGAGTATTTAGTGAAAACTTTCAAATTATTGACCGTTCCATAAACCCGTAAACTTTGTATTTTAAGTTTTGCGGTCAATATTGTCGGTAATGTATAACCCATTGTGATGTTATTGATACGCAAAAAAGAACCGTCTTCAATATCCGTTGATTTCACAAAATACCGTTGTGAATTGACGGGTGACCAAATTTGCGCATTTGTATTTAGAGCCGCCAAAGCAGTCGGTTCTGTTACCAAGTTACCTGCTGCATCAATATTGCGCCAACGGTCTTTCATTTTTGCTAAAATATTGAGGTTCGGGAACGTACCGTCAGTCCATTCAATATTATTCGCATTGTAAATATCGTTGCCCGAAACAAAATTGACAAAAACACTCAAATCGAAACCTTTATAAGCGAATTGATTGTTCCAGCCACCCACAAAATCAGGTGTTGCATTGCCAATCACTTGGCGGTCGCCATCGGTAGTAATCAAGCCATCACCATTGAGGTCTTTAATTTTCAAAGAGCCTGGGCGAATTGTACCCGAAATATTTTGAGACGTTGGAACACCTGTTTTCAAAGTATAAACTCTCGTCGTTGCGTTGTAGTCAAAATCTTCGATTTTATACCAGCCGTCCGTTACGAAGCCGTACATCAAGCCCACAGGCTCACCGACTTTCACTAAAAAATCGTCTGCTCCATCCGTACCTTGCCAGCCTGCGTTGCGGGTTTGTTGCGTCAAACCACCCAAGCTTTCGACACGGTTTCGGTTGAATGAAATATTAAAACTGGAGTTCCACGTAAAATTCTTTTTCTTAATGATGTCGCCATTCAATTGAAATTCCACGCCTCTATTGGAAGTAGAACCCACGTTGCGCAATTGCGTTGAATAACCCGAAACTGGCGGAATAGCCACTGCGAGGAGTAAATCTTTACCCGTGTTTTTATATGCATCAACCGTCAACTGAATGCGATTATCAAAAAAGCCTAAGTCCAAACCAATGTTTTGGGATTGTGTACTTTCCCATCTCAAAGCATCATTTGATAAGGCAGATGGTGCAAAACCTGGCTGAATAGTGTGATTTAAGGCATATTCACCCGTTACACCATATAACTGTAAATAAAGAAGGTCGCTGATACGATTGTTACCTGCATTGCCAAAACCCACCCGGATTTTACCATCAGATAAAATTTTATTGTTCGCAAAGAATTTTTCACTTGTAAAACGATAAGCGATTGAACCCGCAGGAAAATACAATAAGCCATTTTCATACTTAAATTTCGTTGAACGGTCTGCCCGCATCGAGAAACTGGCTAAGAATTTTTTATTAAAATCGTAATTCACCCTTCCAAAATAAGAGAAAATGCGGCTATACGGTGAC
>JANMYC010001544.1:0-1750 GCA_031381715.1 Saprospiraceae bacterium | reverse complement strand
ACCATCGCCCAAATAAGCTCTTTACCCGCATTGGCATTTTGACCAGCCAAGGTAAAAAGATTGGGATAACTCGGATTTAAACCATGTTGACCACTATCAATGATGGTTTTACAAGCAGCCGAAACCGTTGGATAATCTTTGATGAGCATTGCCAAACGGGCTTTTAATCCCATTGCAAAAGCTTTTGTCACCCGCCCTCTATCAGCAGGGGCGAAATCAAGGTTAGTATATGCTTCATCCAAATCCTTGTACAAAGCAGCAACCACTACAGCAACTGGAGTACGGGTTTGAGTTTCATACTCTTCTGGAGTCAATACTTTTGTGTAATAAACAGGGTCACCATACCATACCATGAGGTTAAAATAAGCCCAAGCCCGCAAAGTTAGCGCTTCACCTCTCATACGATTAAAAGCAAGTTTAGGGGTTGTAGCCTCACCTCTTTTCATACCTTCCAACATTTCGTTGGCTCTCGCTATCACACGATAGCCTTGCCCCCATTGGTTTTCTGACCACGCGTTGCCGGGGATAAATGGTCCATTATCGCCACGGGCTATTTGGGCTTCAGGGTCACCACTCCGCGAGATAATCAAATCCGTGGATGCTTCAATGCGTTTTAGATCGGGGACTAAACCCGAACGAGTCCAGAATGAAGCGTTATAAACGCCCGTCAAACCCAACTTAATTTCTGCCTCATTGGAATAAAATGTCGTCGTGGATGCTTGATCAAGTGGTTGCCTGTCTAAAAATCCGTCCTTGCAGCTTACAGTTAATGTCAGTAAAGATGCGAAAATGATATATTTTTTCATTTTTATTAAAATTAGATTATGTGAATGGATCTACACCCCCTCAGTATTTTATCCAAAAAATACTCAAATACTGAGGGGGGTGTTTTAACTTATTGATTTAAAATATTCTCGATTTTTTTATTTCAAGTTAGCTCTGAAAAGTGGAGGAAGCACTGTGCTTGACGCCGTATTTTCTACAATTTTGAGCCTGCCAGAAAATGTCGATAATTATTTAAACCCTATGTTAATACCCACTGTATAAGTTTTTAAAATAGGATAAAACTCACCACTGTTGTTATTTTGCTCTGGGTCAAAACCTTTATAGAATTTTGATTTTGTAAACAGGTTTTGTCCACTAAAATACAGTCTTGCTCTTTCAATGCCTATGCTTTTAGCCAAATTTTTAGGCAATTTCACACCTAAATTGACATTTTTCAAACGCCAATAAGCGGCATTTCTAACCCAAAAAGATGAAGAAGTAGAGTTATTACCGATGCTTGGTAAAAGTTGCGGATACGCTGCGTTCGGATTGCTTGGTGTCCAGAAGTCTTTATGCACTGCCAAAAGTGACGGAATAAAGTCAGCCGCAAAGAAAGGATAAGCTCCAGTACCAGAGATGTAATTCTCCTTTTTACCCACCCCATGCATCATTGCACTCAAATCAAATATGCCATATTCTAAGTTAAGATTTAAGCTGTATTCATAATGAGGAAAATTATTGCCGATAAAAGTGCGGTCATCAGCATTCACCTTTCCATCAGGCACGCCCAGAACAAGGTTGCCCTGAGCGTCTCTACTATTTAAATCAGCATAGCGGATATCACCCGGATTGGGTGTGAAAAAGTGCGTGGGTGCTGAAGCTATATCTTCCTTACTTTGAAAATAACCAATCGCTTGATACCCGAAATAAGAACGTAAAGCATAACCTTCTTGCGAACGAATTAAGCCTTCATCCAAAAAAGCTT
>JANMYC010001505.1:0-2258 GCA_031381715.1 Saprospiraceae bacterium | reverse complement strand
ATAAAACAAGCAGTTCTTTATAGTCTCCAGATATAGGTTAATTTATTTAAAGAGATGCAGTCAAATTGAAATTCGATGCCTCTTGCTGGAAAAAATAATAAATAATAGTTATATAATGAAATTAAGATACTATGAAATATTTTTCTGAAAACTAAAGCTCCCAGACGTGAGGTTCCCCCTCAGTATTTTCTTGAGATAAAGAAATCAATAGACAAAACATAATTGCTTAAAAGTAGCTTTAAAGATAAAAAATGGCGTATTGGATTTCTTTTCAATGCGCCATTTTTATATTTAGCAATGAATTTTCTTGGATTATTTAAGAAAAATGGATTAACTTTGTTTGGTAACATTGACTATGGAAAACATAAAAGACTTGTTTAGACTGCGATGGCAAAAAAACAACAAAAAAGAAAAGCTTCTCAGGTAATCAATGAAGGTAATCTTTACGATAAAATATTTAAAGAAAATGCTGAATCCATATTTTTACCCCTCGTAGAAGAACGATTGGGTGTCAAAATAAAAACCTTTAGACCATTAAAAGAAAAACTCCAGACGACACTTGAGCGTGAAATGGATTTTTTCTATGAAGTTGAGACCGATGAAGGAGACAATTTTCTACTTCATTTAGAATTTCAGACTGAGGATGAGATGGACATGGTTTACAGAGGTGGTGAATATCATGGTATTGCTTTACGTTTAAAAAAACTGCCAATTCGACATATTGTGATATATTTGGGCGTCAATAAGCCTTTGATGCCTACTCAGTTGCATGAAAAAGAAATTTATAGGGGTTTTGATTTAATAAATATTCATGAGTTGAAATATGAGATTTTGTTACAATCTCAAGTACCAGATGTGATTTTATTGGCAATTTTATCTAACTATCCCATTCAACAAACAGAGAGTATTTTACGTTTAATAGTCAAGCAATTAAGAGTGGTCTGCCGTAATAAAAGTGAATTATCCAAATATCTCAAGCAACTCATCATATTATCAAGACTTAGGAAAATTGAAAATTTAACTATAAAAATCACAGAAGAAATGCCAATAGTTTATGATATAAAAACGGATTACCTGTACCAAAGAGGTTTAGGAGAGGGTATGATTACAAAAGATCATGAGAACAAAGTAAATTTTGTAAAGAAATTATTATTGGATTCGACTCATACAGATAAAGAAATAGCGAACTTTGCCGATGTTACAATTGAGTTTGTACAAGAGATTAAGAAATCAATAGATAAAAAATAATTGCTTAAAGAGCTGTTTTAATGATAAAAAATGGCGTATTGGATTTATTTCCAATGCGCCATTTTTTACTTGGAAAATGCACATTTTTGACTAATTTTCCGAATATTTTAAAAGTAATAAAAAATATGACGAATAAAGAAATAGCCCGTGTGTTCTCGGATTTGGCTTCTATCATGGAGTTGCACGATGAAAACCCCTTTAAAATACGCTCTTACCAGAATGCGTACATCACTTTGCGGAAGTTGGATAAGCCTTTGACGGAGATGACTCGGACGGAAATGGATGCGATTAAAGGTGTGGGCAAGGCGATTGGTGATAAAATCCAAGAACTTTTGCAGACTGGTGAGTTGGAGACTTTTCAAAAATACGCTGAAAAAACACCATCGGGTGTGGTGGAAATGCTGCGTATAAAAGGTTTTGGACCTAAGAAAATACAAGCTGTTTGGCAGGATATGGGCATCGAAACGGTGGGTGAATTGGTGTATGCTTGTAACGAAAATCGTTTGATAGAGTTGAAAGGTTTTGGTAAAAAGACACAGGAGGAAATCAGAAAAGCGGCGGAGTATTATTTAAAATCAAAAAATAAACGTTTTTGGGCAGCTGCGGACGCTGATACTGAGGGGGTAGTTGCTTTTTTAACAAAAGGCATAAAAGCGCAAGGTATTACTGATTTTAAGATAGAAAGGGTGGGAGAACTGCGCCGTTTGAATCCGATTGTTGAAAAAATCGAACTTTTGATTGCGGGCGTTGAAAATATTGAGGCTTTATTCGATTCTGAAACTTTGGTGCTTTTAGATAAAAAAGAAGGCGTGTTTTTAGCTAAAACGGAGAATGAAACGCCCGTGGTGATTTATACATGTGGCTTGGAAGAGATTGGTTCAAAGATGTTTAAATATTCGGGAAGTCGTAATTTTTTAGAGGCTTTTGTGAAGACCACAGAGGGGATAGATTTTAAAAATTTAAAGTCAGAAAAAGAGGTTTTTGAAAAAGCGAATCTGCCTTTTATTGAA
>JANMYC010000691.1:0-2055 GCA_031381715.1 Saprospiraceae bacterium | reverse complement strand
GTTCTTACGGACTCACCTATGGCGCATTAGTCCGTTATCATTATAATCCTTATTTTTCATTTAAGGCAACCGCCATTTCAGGAAAATTCTACGCAACTGACCGTTATGCTTCAAATTCCAAAAAATTTCGGAATCTGGAATCAGAAACGCAATATTATGAATTAGCGGCCACCGCAGAGTGGAACTTGGCGCAATATAATGTTTTAGATAAAAAAACCACTTCTCCCTATTTATTTGCGGGTGTAGCAGGCTTTTATTTCAATCCCCGCGCTCGAGCTGCCGGCAGTACGGAATGGATCAATCTTAGACCGTTGGGTACTGAGGGGCAAACTTTGGATGGTGGTAAAAAACCTTATAACCAATTTCAAGTGGCCATTCCTTTCGGTGTGGGTTTGAAAATGGGCTTGGGTAAAAAACTTAACTTCGGAGTTGAATTGGGTTTCCGCCAAACTTTTACGGATTATCTGGATGATGTGAGCGGTAATTATCCTGATCTCGTCGCTTTAAAAGATAAAGACCCCATTGCAGCGGCATTTTCTTTCCGGACGCCAGAAATTATTGGAACGGGTTTAGAATTGCCTTCTGGACTGAAACGTGGGGATAGCTATAAATTTGATATGTATTTTTTCTGCGGTGCTACTATTACGTACAACCTCGCAAATGATAAAAAAATGGAGTTCAATAAAGTATATCGCAACTTTTGGAGCGAGAAACAATAAGTTATTAGTTATTGGTTATTGATTATTGATTATTGATTATTGATTATACTTTACTATTAAAAAGGTGTTGCTCTACTGCAACACCTTTTTTAGTATGTATTAGTATGGTGAAATTCATAAAATTCAACGGAGAATTCACTTATTTGACTCTTAAAACCTAATTTTGGCTTTCATTTAAAAAATAAGCCATGCTTAAAAAGCTTTTTCAAAAAAACAGAAATCCTTTCCAAATTATTGGGGCTGCTTTGGGGGCTTTTATCGGTCTATTTTTACTGCTTTTTGCGCTTCAGGTATATTTCGATTTTCAACAAATACTGAGGGGGAGCAATGAGGGCGATAATTACGTGACCATCAATAAGCCAGTGAGTTTGGTGAATACTTTTTTAGGGAAGTCCGTTTTTACGCCCCAGAATATACAAGAGATTGAAAATCAGCCTTTTACTGAGGGGGTCGGCGCATTCACAGCCAATCGTTTTAAAGCGAGTGCCTCCAGTAAAATGATGGGGTTTTATACTGAGCTATTCTTTGAATCCATCCCAAATGATTATCTGGATGTTCAAGATCCGCGTTTCAGGTGGTTTGAAGGTGAAGCGGAGTTGCCAATAATTATGTCAAAAGATTATTTGGCTTTATATAACTTCGGCTTTGCGATAAGCCAAGGATTGCCACAGTTCACGCCTGCCACTATTCGACAAGTCAGCGTTGAAATTACGCTCAGAGGTAACGGAAAAGAGCAGGTTTTAAATGGTAGAATCATTGGGTTCAGTGATCGCATCAACTCCATTTTAGTACCAGAGAAATTTATGAAATGGGCAAATAATCAATTTGGTGACCAACTAGATGCTGGGACTTCCCGCATTTTAATGAAAGTAAAAAATCCCTACGATAGGCAATTTACGGATTTTTTGAAAGATAAGGGCTACGAATTGAGCACAGGCAGGCTCGTGGGAGGACGTTTATCCACTATTTTAAACGCAGTTATTAGTTCTGTTTCTATTATTGGCGTCATTTTGATGATATTGTCAATCATCGTTTTTGTCTTGAATTATCAGTTGATTATTTCTAAATCAGCACCTGATATTCGTCTTTTATTACAAATCGGTTATCGCCCTTCTCAAATCACCGAAATACTGAGGGGGTCACTCATGCGGTTGTTGGGCATTGTTTTTATAAGTGTAATATTGGCTTTAATTGCGGTCAGATGGGGCATTTTACAAAGGATAACAGCTCAGGGCTTCGAGATTATGACTTCCTACCACCTCTTGGTAATTGGTTTGGGCTTGGTGTTGATGGGTTTAATTTTAATGATAAATTTTATAAATATTAAAAAAAGTGT
>JANMYC010001474.1:0-1901 GCA_031381715.1 Saprospiraceae bacterium | reverse complement strand
AATAACTCAATAAAATCTTCTTTAATTTCTATCACTTCCTGAGAGTTGACGTCTCGATATTCCCGATTGATTTTGACCACCGCATTTTGAATTTTATCCAATGGAAATCCGAGAAAATAAATAGTTACTATGGGGAGTGGTCGTTTTTCCATCAACCCTTCTTCGTTCAATACATCATCTTCTTTTTTATAATTATCACCTAAATAACGCCTAAAACGCATTACATCAAAGACTTGCTTGACTTTTTGTAGTTCAATCAAGACTTTTTTCAATTCGCCCGTATTGGATTTGATAACCGCTTTGAAATCAAATCGCAAGATACTGACACTTCCCGCCGATGATTCTGTGGCGGTTTCTTGGGGCTTGAGTTCTACACTTATTATGTCTTCTCCCAATATTGTAGAGAGTAATTCCCGAGCAATATCTGTATCTTCCAAAAGGTATTTGAATACAACGTCATATATTGGATTAGCTATTATCATAGGCTTGTTTTTAAAATTCTATGACAAATTTAAGCGTTTTCTGTCAAAAAATCTTCGTTTTCATTTTGAGCCTTAAGTGAACAACGCAACACTATTAATTGTAGCATCCAATCCCTTGAGCTTTTTTACAGTATTGACCTCTACGAGATAATTTTTCAGTTTTTGAGTAAGTGGCGCATTATAGTGCGCCGCTAAATGATAGCCACTTGATTTTATCCACGTTAAAAAATCCGCAACCGCATTGTATTGTTTGGCTTCGAGCTGGTTTTTTAATGTTAATTCTTCGATGTATTGAATACAGAAATAGTAGATGATATTACTGTTAATGGTCTTCTTTTTAAGTATATATTTTATTAAAAGCCCATAAAATACCGTTGGATGTTCGCAATCATACGTTTTTACAACGTTTTTATAGATTTTTATAAAATTGTCAATTTCTTTTTTTGAAGCCGTTTCATTTTTTTGATGTATAAAAAGAGCTTCTATGAAATTGGTTAAACACTCTGCCAAAGTCTCTGAAAAATGTGTATCGTCTATTAGGCTACTGAAATGCTCCCAAATAAAATTATAATCGGAAGTTTTCGGTAAGGTTTTTAAAAAATTCAAGAAATGAACCGTCGGACTAATGTAGCGCGTGAGTTCTTTCAATTTGCTGAGATATTGGCTATATTCTGCCGATTGCATATCCCTTTTATAGATTTCTATTGCCTCATTTTGAGGGAATCTCGTTAGAAGCTCTTTGTATGCAGCCATAAATCGGTCGTAAAAACCTGCTGGAAAAGGGTTTTTACTTTTATCAACGATAATTTTGACTTGTTCGTGAACAATTTTGAAACCTTCTAAAGCGATGAGATTTTGTGGTGGAATAGGATATTTCTTCACTGCTTCCATAAAACACTCACCATAATAAGCAATCTGTTGGTTAAAAAGGCTTTTGGGAATGCCCTCATCATCATAAATGGAGAATTTGCTACCGTAAGGCGATAGCATAGACATAAATTTATTAAAAGTATCGGCAAACAGCACTTTACTTTTTTCGGCATTCGGCAATGAAAAAAGCTCTAATCTTGAATCTTTGATTAAATTAGGTGCAATTTGCGTATTTGGAAACAATATTTGCGCAAATTTTAAAGCAAATACTGAGGGGGTATCGCTGAGGATTTTAACAAGTTCGTGATTGTAAGGACGATCTATTAAAGTAGCATGTACGACTATTGCATCAAATATGAGCCAACCCATCGCATCCAAATTTTCAACTGAAATATTCTCTTTCCGAACTGACAACCATTTTTTTACAAATGTCCAAAAGGTATTTGGGTAAACTTTAAAGTCAGGGTTTTGATAAAAATTGAGATAGAGCGGCAAAGACTCTGGTATCAAAACAAAATCATCAGTATATTTGACGATAACGTGTTTTAT
>JANMYC010001420.1:0-6234 GCA_031381715.1 Saprospiraceae bacterium | reverse complement strand
GAAGGAGCTACTCTAAACTAGGGGGAGAGAAGAACACGGAAACCCAAATAGCCGCTACGAAACGCTGGCGAGCCGCTGTAGCGAATCGCCACGCGGCAGCTCTGCGGGTAGCTGCTCCAGCCACCGCCACGAAGCACGCAGCCAGAACCCTGTGTAGCACCTGTAGGATTACTGACAGCACTACTACTATAATTGCCGTACCTATCACTGCACCATTCCCAAACATTCCCACTCATATCGTGAATACCCAGTTCATTCCCTTCTTTTTGTCCAATAGAATGTGTTTTATTCTTTGAATTTTCATCGTACCAAGCAACATTACCAATAGAATTAGAACCACTGTATTTATAGCTATTAGAGCGCGTACCACCCCGAGCCGCAAATTCCCATTCGGCTTCAGTCGGCAAGCGGTAGTTTTTTCCAGTTCGATTATTGAGTTTTTGTAGAAAGTCTTGAATATCATTCCAAGAAACTTGTTCAACTGGGCAATCATCACAGTTTTTTAAATTAGATGGATTAATTCTCATCACTTCCCACCATTGCCATTGGGTAATTTCATATTTACCGATTTGAAACGAACTCAAATTGACTTGGTGAGCAGGTTTTTCATCACTTTCACAATCGCTGCCTTGTTCACTTGTACAGCCCATAGTGAAAGTACCGCCTCGCACAGTTACCATTTCAGGCTCAAGCTGAAAGGCCGCAGCTATGCGGCGAGGAGAAGGGGGAGATACGGGGGTATCGTCTTCGTCGTTTCTATCGGTTGTAGGCTTGGTTGTTGTAGGCTTGGTTGTTGCAGGCTTGGTTGTTGTAGGCTTGGTTGTTGTAGGCTTGATTGTAGTATTTTCGTTTTTTACTTGTAAAAAGGCTGTTTCATCTGCGGGTACTGAGGGGGTCACAGTTACAGGATTTTGAGTTACGGTTTGTTGCTTATCTTTATTTTTAAACCATAAAATAGCGATTACAAGTAAAACAGCCATGAAACCCAGTAGCAATTTTATAGGTGTTGTCCATATTGGTTTTTCAACATCATTATACTTTTTATCAAGTTTTTCCTTTAAAACTTGCTGTTCAAAAGTAGTTTTACGAGGTTCTATTTGGTTAAATTTTTCTTCAAAATTTTCTAAACTCAACTTGGCTTCATTTACATATTTACTATTCGGAAATGCTTCGATATATTCATAAAATGCAATGACACTGTTTTCATGTTTGGCTTTTTGCCAACGCACATCATCAGCAATTTCACGCATGGCAATTTTAGCATCATCAGCATATTTGCCATTTGGATAAGCCTTTAGATAGCTTAAATAGGACGTTTCATTATGCCATTCACAGGCTCGTTTCCAAGCTGTTTCCTCAGTATGCTGCGGATGAAAAAAGAATTGCCCGCCTTCATGCCCTTTTATTTTGAGCGGTTCGCCACGCGGTGTTTGGTCGGCATTGGCTTGCACAATTTCCATCATTTTAGCACAAATCTCCGCTACGCCCAATGGTTTATCGTTTTTTCGCAATAAATCCAAGAGTTTCTCAGCAAAAGGGCTGTTTGTGCCAGGCTTTCCATCACCCACGATTTCATTGCGCCCTGCCGTCAAACCCCAACGGGAAGGGTCAATCTCACGCCTATCCCCAATATCTCGGTTGGCGTCTTGTGATGAAAACAAAGCACCCGAAAAACAGGAGTCAGCAATCAAAAACGTGTGGTGGCTTTTAATGGCATTCAATATATCACGAATGGTTGAATTGGGTAAATAATCATGATATTCCCCTTTTTCAGCGTTGACAGGAACCCAAAACCCTTGTTCAAGCACTTTATCATACTCGCCATGTCCCGAAAAATAAATGATGAGATTGTCATCGGGTGTCACCTTTACCGCTATTTCACGAAATTTTTCAATAATTTGACTATCTGTTGCCGCTGAATTAAATAATTGCGTGATATTATAAGGCTCAAAATTATAACGTTCAAGTAACAATTCAACAAAATCTTGAACATCTTTTACGGCATTATGAAGCCTTGGGCAATGCATGTAATCATCAATACCAATCGCTAAAACGTAGTTTTTACCCTTTCGTACTGAGGGGATATTATGGTCTGGTCTTCCTACTCCTTTAGTGCTGTCCATATTTTAAAATTGAGGTTTGGACAAAGATAAAAAAAAATTATTTGAATGAGGTGATTTATCTGTTATTCCAATAGTTGATTTTCATTTGAATTAGGATTTTCAGGATAAAAAGGATGTTTTGGGATTCAGCGAGTAATTAATCTTAAAACTGCTCTTTTATTTTACGATTTTGAGAATAAATCCTTACATTTGATAAAACAAGTAGGCGTTTAAAAATAACCTTCATTTTCTGTCGGGCTTAAAATTGTATAAAATACGGCGCGAAGCGGCGCATTTTATACAATTTTAAGAGCCGACCAAGAAAAGAAAATAAAAGTTATTTTAGCCCAAATACTACGAGCAAGCTTTTTTATCAATTTAAAAACCAAATATGAACATTTCTCACACGCTACGGCTGCTTTTTGAAAAAGCCATTATCTCACCTGAGCAACATGAAGCTTTAAAAAAAGAGGATGAAGTGCGCCCCGTTTTCCTGCATTGGGAGATTAGAGTCTTGCTTTTGGCGGGTATCAGTTTTTTGAGTACGGGCTTGGGTATTCTTGTCTATAAAAATATTGACACCATTGGGCATCAAGCGATTATTGGCTTGATTGCTTTGGCAATTATAGGGTGCGGATGGTACGTTTTTAAGAAAAGACAACCTTTTTTAATAGAAAAAGCGCAAAAAGAGCAGACTTTGGCTGATAACTTATTGATTTTGGGTTGTTCGCTTTTTTTGATTTTAGAAGGATATTTGCAATTTCAATATCAAATATTTGGCACGCGCTATGGCTTAGCGACGTTGATTCCTACTGTACTTTTCTTCGTTTTTGCTTATAGATTCGACCATATTGGCGTTTTGACGATGGCAATGACGGCTTTTGTCTCTTGGGCGGGCTTGACGGTTACCACCCTCAGTATTTTTAAAGAAGATGTGTTTCATGGCGAGCCATATTTGATTCATACCGGCATTGTCACGGGCGTGATTTTAGTGATAGCGGGTTTGGTTTTAAATTATAGACATATCAAACCACATTTTACGTTCAGTTATCTCAATTTTGGATTTAACCTCGCTTGTATTGCGGCGCTTTATGGCTGTTTTATCATCAATCAAGCCTTTTATAGCGTTTTGTGCATGGCTTTTTGTGTTTTAGGGGTTGTGTATGCACGGCGGGAACAATCTTATTTTTTCCTATTGGCGGGCGTGGTGTATGGCTACATTGCTTTCACGACTTGGCTTTCACAGGCATATATACCATTTGAAATATGGATGATGTATGGCGTTGTGTCGTGTTTAGGAATTGTGATGTTTTTTTTAAACTATAAAAAACTACTTTAATGACTTTTCAAGCATATAATGAGACATCAGTGCGCAACCTGCAACTTCAAGACGTTGCCGAAGAGCTTTTAGTGGAGGGTAAATTAACACCCCCTCAGTATGAACAGGTAAAAGAGGCATTTCCGATTGAATTTAGACTGGCGCATACTTTTGTTCGATTGGGTTTATTTTTATTTACGGGTTTGTGCGTCATATTTTCAATATCCCTCATAAGTTGGATGACAGGAAATATAGATGCAAGTCAAGGCGGATGGGGTATTTTACTCCTTTTCTTTGGCATAACATTAACAGCTTTGAATGAATATCTCATCCGAGAAAGGCGTTGGTATCGGCAAGGCAGCGACAATGCTCTGAGTTATGCCTCGGTTGTATGTTTGGTACTGGGTATTGGGCTTATTGGTCATTTTGAAAGTTCTTTAAGCTATTCTGTATTGACTTTGCTCTTTTTAACAATTGCTGCTGTACGCTATGGCGACCCATTATTGGCTTTTGGGGCTTTTTATACCCTTATTTTGAGCTTTATTATCGCTTTTGACCAAAACGAAATGTCGATGATTGCGGCAGCTTTTGCTTGCGCTATATTATCATTTACAGTTTATTTTTTTTCTAAAACAGCTTTAAAACGGGGTGATTGGTTTTATTGGGAAGATTGCTTCAAAGTTTTAGAAATAGCGGGTTTAGTTGGATTTTATGCTTCAATCAACTATTACGTCGTGGCGGAATTATTGGAAGCGAATCCCGATAAAGGCATTCCTTCGCCATTCAACTACATTTTTACTTTTCTGACCACTCTTGTTCCTTTGCTCTATCTGATGCTGGGCATCCAAACCAAAGACCGTATTTTATGGATTATGGGCGGCTTAGGAATCGTCGCCTCAATTCTCACATATCGGTATTATTTCTCTATTATGCCGATAGAGTGGGCTTTGACATTGGCGGGTATTGCACTGTTATTATTGGCTTTTTTTCTTTTAAAATACTTGAAAATACCTCGAAATGGCTTCTCTTATCATCCTGAACGGGGCAAAACGAGTTTTTTAGAATCTTTGGTGGTGAATCAGTTTTTACCTCAAACACCCTCTCCAACGGATGATGGCGTACAATTGGGTGGCGGGGACTTTGGCGGTGGTGGCGCGAGCGATGACTATTAAAAAGTGCTGTATACTGAGGGGGGCATCTTTAAACAAGTAAAAAAAACTTCAAGCTATCAATAACGTTTACGGGTTAATTCTGCTCTTTTTTAATAGGAATCCTATTTTTTAAGCAATTTATCCTTAAATTTGTCAAAATCTATTTTTCGTATTAAGGTGTTTATGAAACGACTATGAACGAACTATACACCCGCATTACACCTCCCTCCCGTTTTTCTGTTTTTGACTTTAGAAAAATATGGCAATACAGAGAGCTGTTGATTTCTTTTGTTATCAAAGATTTTAAGATTCTATATGTTCAAACATATTTAGGATGCGCATGGGCTGTGGTCAATCCGCTTTTAACAGTTTTGGTCTTAGCATTCGTATTTGAGGCAGTGGGAAAGGTCAACACTGGGGCGATACCTTACGTTTTATTCACATTAGCGGGTACGAGTGCATGGAATTTCATCTCGAATGTGGCGAATGAAATAAGCCGTTCTATGGTCAATTCGCGTGAAATTATTACAAAAGTGTATTTTCCGCGCATCATCATTCCTTTATCGAAAGTGGTGTCGGGTTTAGTGGAATTGGGTATTTCACTGCTTTGTTTATTTGTGTTTATGGTGATTTATCAATATCCGTTGAGTAGTAATTTCATATTTTTCCCATTGTTTTTATTGCTTGTTATTGCTACGAGTTTGATGGTGGGTTTATGGGTTTGCACGCTTTCGGTTTTGTATCGGGATTTCTTTTTTGTGATTCCATTCATACTGCGATTAGGTATTTTTTTAACGCCAGTTGCTTATCCAATGTCAGCGATTCCGGAGAAATATCAATGGATTTTGGCAGTGAATCCGTTATCAGGTGCTATAGAAGGCTTAAGATGGTCTATTTTAGGCAATTATGATTTACCAGCTTACGTGGGTATTTCTATTGCCATCAGTATGGTTTTATTTATTTTAAGCTTTTTTTATTTTAAAAAGATAGAACACCACATTGCGGATATATTATGAGTAAACATGCAGCCATCAAAGTACATAATGTATCGAAATTGTATTTTAAAAATACGCAACGGGCATATTCTATCAAGGACTTGATGAGTCAATGGTATAAAAAAATAGCGCATCCCACTGACCATGAAAAATACGTAAAAAAGCCTTTTTGGGCTTTAAAAAACGTTGATTTAGAGGTTCAAGCGGGTGAAATATTGGGCATAGTGGGCAATAATGGCGCAGGCAAGAGTACTTTGTTGAAAATTATTGCTCAGATTACGCCACCTACTGAGGGGGTGATTGAAATGTACGGGCGGTTTTCTTCAATGCTGGAAGTGGGGACGGGTTTTCATAATGACCTGAGTGGACGCGATAATGTTTATATCAACGGGGCTTTATTGGGCATGAAACGGCAAGATATTGCCAAGCATTTTGATAATATTATTGACTTTGCTGGCTTGGATTCGTTTGTGGATACGCCTTTGAAATATTACTCTTCGGGTATGCAAGTGCGCTTGGCTTTTGCTGTGGCGGCATTTTTACAACCCGAAATATTGTTGATTGATGAAGTTTTAGCGGTTGGTGATTTTGCTTTTCAACAGAAATGCCTTGATAAAATGACCGAACGTTCCAAACAAGGCATCACGATTTTGTTTGTGAGCCATCAG
>JANMYC010001397.1:0-2364 GCA_031381715.1 Saprospiraceae bacterium | reverse complement strand
GGCGTATGCGTGCGATATTACGTATGGCACGCATACGCCGCTCTACGAGCGGGTGTGTGTGGCTGGTATTTATCAATGCAATCCACGGTCAATAATAAAAACTCATAAATAGTACCATTCCATTCAGCGTCACGACGAGCCAAATAGTCATTCACAGTTACGATGTGCACGCCTTGACCCGATAAACCATTCAAATAAGCGGGTAGGGTAGAGACGAGGGTTTTACCTTCACCCGTAGCCATCTCCGCAATTTTACCATCGTGGAGCACCATACCGCCAATCAACTGCACATCATAATGCACCATATTCCAAGTCACTTCGCCACCAGCGGCTGTCCAAGTGTTTTTCCAAGTCGTTTTATCACCGTCAACCACCACATACATTTTACCTTTTGCCGCGAGCGCGCGGTCATGACTGGTCGTTGAAACGGTCAAAGTTGGATTTTCACTGAAGCGTTTTGCCGTTTGTTTTACCACTGCAAAAGCTTCGGGCAGTATCTCTTTTAAAATAACTTCTAATTGCTGATTGCGCTCTTTTTTCAAAGAATCCACATCTTTAAATAGTAGTTCTTTTTGTTCTAAATCCTCTTCGTTGACTGCCAATTCATTTAGTTCATTGATTTGAGCGTCAATTTCACTTAAGAAATGACTGATTCTATCTCTAAATTCAGTGGTTTTCCCTCTCAATTCATCATTTGAAAGGGCATTGTATTCATTGAAATAACGGTTGATTTCATCCACCGCAGGCTTATATAAAGCGTTATCTTTATCTGATTTTGAACCACCAAATAGTTTTTTAATAAATCCTAACATGATTTTTATTATTTAAATACTCTTAAATGGGAATTAAATAACTACTATACAGCAGCTATTACTCAGAGTGAGAGCATGAGTTTTATTAAAATTATTGAAATTTGAAACAAATAATCTGACCCCCGCTAAAAAATAGGGGTACAAATAAGGAAAATACTGAGGGGTCTAAGCGATATTCTCCTCAATAATTTTAGGACGGACGAATTGTCTAAAATTAACGATTACAGGCTTCGTGGTACGAACGCCAATTTCGGATGCGCTAATTTTAGAACTTTTGGGAAAAGAAAGAGAAGGCGTGAGATTTTTTTCC
The DNA here is from genome assembly GCA_031381715.1 of Saprospiraceae bacterium. GTDB lineage: Bacteria > Bacteroidota > Bacteroidia > Chitinophagales > Saprospiraceae > JAAFJT01. The sequence goes on along the minus strand of JANMYC010001397.1, from coordinate 1,242 downwards.
TCTTGAAAAGGATATATTTTAAAGATTTTATCTTGTGCGAGGCGAGCATCTTTAGGGCTTTCAATTACTAATCGAGAGCCAATATAGTCATTGTTCTGCCCAAACGCTTGCGGCGAGCAGATAAGGAAAAATCCTAAAATGGCTATAAAATTGACTTCTTTCATGTATTTTAAAATCGTTATGATACTGTTTTAAACGGTTTTACGTTTTTAAGACGGGCAAAGATACATTTTATTGTAGTGCCATGCTTAGGTCTCATTTAAAAACTAAAATTAAATTTTTAACGCTACTTAATTTACTCTACATAATCTATTCCAATTCGTTTTTTATGACATATTGGCATGTTTTAAACGTTTTAAAAGGCAAATTGTTATTTTGAATAATCATTTTTAGGGGTTTCTGATTGATTTGAGTGAGACATTCTTAATTTTGCGAATAGTATTGCGGAACTCCAGTTCTGCTTGAATGATAAATTTTTTATGCGGAACTGGAGTTTCGCAATACGGGGAGACCCCCTCAGTATAAAGCTCATTTTTAAAGTATGAAAACTCTAAATACCTTTCTTTTTAGGCGTAAAACAAAAAATAATATACCCAAATTGGTTATTATATTTTCTTTAGTCAAGATAAATTTTTTGATAAATAATAGATTATTTAAAGAAAATTTAGGGCAGAGTAAAGGAAATAAAATGACTAAGTTGGGTACATTATTTTTTGTTTTACGCCTTACAGTAATTTGTCTTTTTATCGTCAGTTGTGGCGATGATAAAAAAGACATAAAAGCTTATTATTTCCCTTTAAAAGCATTGAAGGAGCAGCCAAAGGTGTATGAATATGAGTATCAGTTGAAAGATACTGCCATTAAAATGTATTGGTATTATCAAACGGTGACTCAAGGTGATTCAATTTATTTTGTGGGAACTTGCTACAATGATGCATTCCAACAGGTGCTTCTCGTGCGTGAACAACGCTTTGATAATGGCATGAAATTGAAGGATTTATTCTATTTCGGAACAGATTCGACGGGTAAATCCGTGCAATCTAAGGCATCTATTGAAGGCGGAGCTGTTTTCCCTTTTAGTGTAAAAGATGATAAGGGTGTTTTTATCAATATTTTAAAATACAATGATCCCAAAGATTCTACCCGCCAAACAACTATTACACGCAATAGGCGATACATAAAGGATACCAGCTACATTTATAGAGGTATTTCCTACAACGCTATTGAGTTTGAAATGAAAGA
>JANMYC010001387.1:0-1569 GCA_031381715.1 Saprospiraceae bacterium | reverse complement strand
TATACTTTTACACCGGCATAAATAGTGCTCTTTTCACCTATTACGACGTTCCGCCCAAGATGAACTTGCCCAAATATACTACAATTATCGCCAATAATAGCACCTTCTTCAATTACGGTAAAAGCGCCGATTGACACGTTTTTACCTAAAGATACTGAGGGGTGTATATCGGCTTTGTCTGAAATGACTGCTGGCTGTGCATTGGCGAGGTTGCCAAATTTTTCTAATAAAAAAGCCAAAGAGGTATATACATTTTCGACTTTTATGAGGGTAGGATTGACTTTTTGCTTGGGTTGAAATTCTTTACTGACCATTAAAATGGATGCATCGGTAGTATAGACATAGTCTTCATACTTTGGATTGCCTAAAAAACAGATTTCCCCTGTTGCGCCCGTTTCAATTTTGCCTGGGCGAGATACAGATACTGAGGGGTCTCCTTCCACAGTTCCGCCTAAAAGTTGAGCTAATTCTGATGCGGTTATTTTCATGGGACAAAATTAGAATAAGTTTTCGGGTTTTTAATGATATTTGTATCCTCAAAATACTTTCTATTGAAATACGCATTTTAAATAAAAATAGCCATATCCAATGTTTAAAAAATCATTAAAAGATATTCCTTCTTTTATAGCTGGGGATAAAACGATTATTAAAGAGTTTGTGCATCCTAAAAATGATGCTGTGGATGTATCTTATAGTTTGGCCTATGCCATTGTGGAAGTGGGTCAGGCGAGTGAGCCTCATATTTTAAAAGTCAATAGCGAATTGTACGTGATTTTGGAAGGCGAAGGTGAGATTTTTATCGGCGAGGAGCGGGCGATACTGAGGGGTGGTGATTCCGCATTAGTGCCGAAAGGCGTGACGCAATGGATTAAAAATGTGGGGGATGTAGATTTGAAATTTTATGTGATTGTGTCGCCGCCTTGGAGCGCGGAGGAGGAGGAAGTTTTTTGAATGAAAAGGGGTAAAATGCTTTTGATAGCTTTTACCCCTTTTAAAATTATATAGGCTATTATATTAATTTGTAACTACAAGATTAAAAGTAGGCACTTTTGTACCCGTTCCACCGACAATCCCTCGCATTAAAACTATAGCACTTCTATTAGCAGCAAATTTTGTTGCACCAAAAGGTAAAATAATAGAATTGACAGTAGAGCCAGGTACTCTTAAGAATACAGTATCACTGACTGAGCCTGAAGGGTCATATTCTATGTAAGAACTTGCTTCACCATATTTGATATTAGCAAACGATTGGGTTGGTTGCCGATTGGTGTAGCAGTCATAGCCCGTTGTAGGTGATTTTACAAGGAAATTAGCAAAACGGAAATAGGTTTTATTAGAATTCTTTTTATCATCCCTAATATCTGGTACCATAAATAACTTAGGTGTAGGGAAAGTATCCGCTGCCAGTAAAAGGTAGTATTTGTTATCCTCTAAATTAGTTGTCAGTTCAGATACAATAGTATCTTTTGCATTGATAGAAAGCGGTAGTTTTGCAGTAAATTTAGTAGAACCTGCTGGAAGGACAGTATAATCAATAGCTGGATAGGTACTTCCATAATTAATTGAGTC
>JANMYC010001367.1:0-3317 GCA_031381715.1 Saprospiraceae bacterium | reverse complement strand
TTTAAAATCTTTAATCAAGCCCAATTCATAAATGCCGATAAATTCGGGTTTTATGGAAGGATCGCCCTGCTCAAGGGTTTCGCTGTGCTCTCGTTCGGGGTAAGGATTGAGTTCACTATTTGTAGAGCGTTGTACACGGCGGCTATACGCTGCTTTGCCTTTTAGCTCTTTACCGAGGTCAAAAAGCATATTTGCAGATGGAAAGAAATTCAATAATTTTAAAATATTAGGCGGCATTCCTTTATTGTCTCTAAACTCCCGAAACGCATTTTCATAACGCAAACCTGCCGAAAACTCCATTTTTTTATACTTTCCCGCGTATTGCGAATACAATGCGAGAATCCGATTAAAAATTTCAACATTCGCACTGTACGCCGGATTAAGCACAAACGGCGTAAAGTTTCCTTGTTTTTCAAGATATTCAAAACTCCCATTTTGTTGTTGATGTCTGAATTGATACCCCGCTGAAAGCTTGCCGATGCCCACAGCTTTTTCAATATCTACTTTAAAACGATAGGCATCTAAAGGATTATTGCCATTATTCAAGGTATTTTGAATGGTATCTTTAAAATTTATAGCGTTCAAATTATTATTTCTCGTATAACCACCCAAATCCGCATTTTCATACAATCCCGATAGCATCAACACCATTGAATTTTGAAAAGTATGGCTATAATCCAAGTTAAAAACATTAAAAGTACCTTCTTTTTTAACCAAATTTGAGTTAAAATATTGAGTTTTAGCAATCACTGATTGGGTCAATAAATTGGTTTTGGTATTGTTGTAAAAAATATCGGCTCGACGAAATTGGGTTCTACTGCCTCGATAAAAACCAGCAGATATTTCATTCATTTTATCTATTTTGTAACCAACCAAAGCCCTAATACCATAATTATCCCTTTTATAACTCCGCTCGCCAGTACTTGGAAATCGGGTAAAAATATTATTAATTGTGGTATTCACATCGCCTTCACGCCGCCCCGCAATATCATTTTTTAAATAATTCGCTGAAAAAGAAGCATCCCATTGGCTTTTACGAAAAGTAATCGTAGCGTCTAAGCCATAACGCTGAGGTTCGTCCAAATTATCGTATTTTTTAATGCGCGGGAAGCCATATTGGGCATTCGTGGTGACTGAAATACCCTCATTGGTGCCTTTTTTAGTCACAATATTGATAATGCCCGCTTTTCCATCTGCATCGTATTTGGCAGAAGGAGCAGTTATCATCTCTATTTTTTCAATCGTGTTAGCGGGTATTTGCGCCAAAAGGGTTGCCGCATCTACTTGACTCGGCTTACCATTTACCAATATCAAAAAGCCTTTTGAGCCTCGCACTGAAATTTCACCTTCAGCATTGACGGATACTGAGGGGATATTGCGCAACAAATCCGTTGCTGTACCGCCTTTTGCTACTTCAAATTGTTCGGTTTTAAAAACTTGCTTCTCTAAAGTCACCACTACATTTTGCTTTTGACCACTCACCGTCACCGCTTCGAGCAATTGACTGAGGGGGGCTAATTTTATGGCACCTAAATCCAGCATAGAATTGGCATTTTCAAGACTCACTTCGATGTACTTGGTTTGATAACCTATGTACTCCACTTTAACGATAAAACTTTCTTTTGCCAACGATTCAAACTTAAAACTACCCTTTTGGTCGGATATTTGACCCGTTATAAGAGTCTTTGTCGAAGGCTTTTGAACACTAACTGCGGCATAACTCAACGGCTCAGAAGAAAGCGTATCAATCAATATGCCCGATAAAATGACGTTATTTTGGCAAAAAACGGGGGTTATAACAAGGAGATTAAAGACCAAAAGTGCTTGAAATTTTTTTTTCATGTAATGTGGTTGCGTAAAAATTTGAAATAATGAGAATGATTAAAAAGCTAAAAGAATATTAAAATGTTGTGCAATAGCCAATTCCGTCTGACTTAAAAATACAAAGATAGTTTAATCTGATTTGAGCTTTTGTTCAATCGTCCTTAATTTAGAGTTAAATAGCTTTAGTGATTAAAAAATCCTTTTTAAAAAAGCTTTTTGATATATCTTTACTTTGAAACCATACATAAAAGTTATTAAGCCACGAATTCATCGGATTACACGAATTACACTAATTTACTTGTTGACAATTTTAACTAATTTTACGAATAAATTGCCCTTAAGGGCAATTTTAGTGTCATTCGCTTTAATTCTGTTAACACATTAATTAGTGTAATTCGTGTAATCCGATGAATTCGTGGTTCTAAATACCTAATTAAGTTTTTGTGTATGGTTGAAAATCTTTACAAACTCTAAGTAGTTGGGCTAAAATAAACGACAATTTATTCAAAAATAACTTCATGAATTTCAATAAAGTTACACCGCTTTTTATCCAAAAATTGATAGATGAACTTGGTGAAAATGCCGTTTTTACGCAAGCCGAAACCCTTGAAAAACACGCTACGGATTTCTCAGATGAACTCCATTTTCCGCCCGAAGTGGTTGTAAAACCGTCGGATACTGAGGGGGTATCAAAAGTTATGAAATTGTGTAATGAACATTTTATACCCGTTACGGTTCAAGGCGCACGAAGTGGTTTATCGGGTGCAGCCCTTGCGGTTTTGGGCGGCGTGGCTCTTTCAATGGAAAAATTGGATAAAATATTGAATATCGACGCTGAAAACTATCAAGTCACCGTAGAACCTGCCATTATTACCGAGCATTTACAGAATATATTGAAAGAACAAGGCTTGTTTTACCCACCAGATCCCGCTGGACGGGGCTATTCTTTCATCGGTGGCAACATCGCCACGAATGCAGGAGGTCCCCGATGCGTGAAATATGGCGTTACTCGAGACTATGTTTTAAATCTTGAAATCGTTTTGCCCACCGGCGAAATCCTTTGGACGGGTGCTAATACCTTGAAAAATTCGACGGGCTATAATCTGACTCAGCTTATTGTGGGTAGTGAAGGTACTTTGGCAGTGGTGACTAAAATTGTTTTAAAACTCTTGCCCTATCCAGCCTTTAATTTGTTGATGCTTGCACCTTTTTTTAAAGAAGAAGATGCTTGTGCCGTGGTAGCTAAGATATTTCAAGCAGGGATAACACCTTCCGCCTTGGAATTTATGGATAAAAATACCTTGGATTACGCTTCTCGATATGTGGGAGGTGCCACATTTCCGATTCATCCCGACCACGAAGCCCACTTACTTATAGAAGTAGATGGTAACAATATGGCACTTTTACAAGAAGATTGTGAAAAAATAGCGGAAGTTTTGAGCGATTTTGCCGTAGATGATATTCTTTTTGCAGACAGTGAAACGCAGAAAAAT
>JANMYC010001344.1:0-1987 GCA_031381715.1 Saprospiraceae bacterium | reverse complement strand
ATCATGGATTATTTTTTATTTTTACAAAAAATTCAACCATTTTTAATATGAATCGCAAACTTCAATACTCCATTATAATTTCCAGTACTCTTGTACTAATTTTAACGGGCTTTCAATTATATAGTTTACCTCTTTGGTCTTGGTGGACATTGCCTTTTATTGGCGCATTTTGGACATTAATAGTAGGTTTGAGATTAAAAAAATATAATTTCAAATGGTTAATGCTTTCTACTTTAAGTGGTGTTCTCTTAACATTCGGCTTCCCCGTCTCTCCTCTAACACCTTTAATTTTTATTGGATTCGTTCCTCTTTTAATAATTGAAAAAGAACTGCGAGAAAGTGCATCCAAAGAAGGAATCTTAAAATATGCCTACAATGCCTTTGTTATTTGGAATGTCGGTTCCACTTTTTGGGTTGCGAATTCCGCTTTAATACCCGGTATGATAGCCAATTTTCTCAATGCCTTATTTATGGCTTTTCCGTTTTGGTTATTTCATAAAAGCCTCAAATTTAGCTTTTTTAATAAATATTTAAAATATACTTCATTCGTTATTTTTTGGTTATCATTTGAATATGTACATCTCAATTGGGAAATTAGCTGGCCCTGGCTAACGCTCGGAAACGCCTTCGCTCAATACCCAAGTTGGGTACAATGGTACGAATATACAGGCGTCTTTGGGGGCTCGCTCTGGATACTTTTAATGAATATTGTGCTTTTTAAAGCCATTGAAAATAAACTTTATTTAAATTCTTCTATTAAAACACCGCTCATTCAGTTAATTTTAGGATTGGTGATACCCCTCAGTATATCGATGTTTTTGGGCACTCAAATCATCAATTTTACGGATAAAACATCCGTCGTCATTGTGCAGCCCAACTATGAGCCGCACTATGAAAAATTCAATACACCCGATGAAGTACAATTAAAAAAAATTCTCAATTTAGCCCAACAAAAAATTGATTCTAACACGGATTATCTTGTACTACCTGAAACGAGCTTTGATTTTCACAATATTCAAAATTGGCAAACCAACCCAACTGTAATTGAGCTGAAAAACTTTATCAATCAATATCCCAAATTGCACTTAGTCACTGGCGTGGATGCCTTAAAAATTTATGCCTCTTACACCACTCAAAAACCCGAAAATCTTGCCAGTTCCGTCAGAGAATTTGATAACAAAGATGGTTCTTTTACCTATTTTGAAGTTTATAATGCCGCTACTCAAATTACGGCTGGTTCGGATGCTTTACCGCTTTATAAAAAATCTAAACTCGTACCCGGTCCCGAAATCCTGCCTTACGGTATCCTTTTTATATGGTTAAAACCGCTTTTTAAAAAATTTGGCGGAACTGTTGGCGGCTTGGGCGGACAACCCGAACGGAGCGTGTTTTGGAATAAAAATGGTAAAACAGCCGTTGCACCCGTTATTTGCTACGAATCCATTTATGGCGATTATTGTGGTGGCTACGTGCGGGCAGGTGCCAATGCCCTCTTCGTGGTTACAAACGACGGTTGGTGGGACAACACGCCGGGTTATAAACAACATGCAGCTTTTGCTCGTTTAAGAGCAATTGAACTGCGCCGCACGGTGATTCGTTCAGCAAATACAGGCACAAGTTGCTTTATAGATGCTTACGGGAACGTTGAACAGGCTACCCCTTATGCCGCTGATGCTGTTATTAAAAAAGACATTGAACTTAACAGCCAACTCACTTTTTACGCTAAAATGGGTGATATTATTGGTAAAATAGCCGCTTGGTCATCATTAATCTTGATTTTGATGATGATTTATTTTAAAGTTGTTAAAAAGTAAACAGTTTTTCAGTAGTCAGTTTTGATGTGTCAACTGACTACTGAAAAACTGTTTACTTTCTACTGATTTCAAAATTACTTCACCGATTTTCCCCAGTTATTTAATTCATCCTCAGTCCATAGTTCAGGATAAAAAATCACCCGTTGGTTTTTAGGAGGCATATATTGTTGCCA
>JANMYC010001338.1:0-3709 GCA_031381715.1 Saprospiraceae bacterium | reverse complement strand
TATCCATATCATGAATATTTACGAAGAGATGAATGATATGCCCAATGCTTTTGAAATGATGAAGCAAATGGAATATTGGCTCAATAATAAGGACATTTCGCCCATTATCAAGGGATTGGCATACACATCTATCGCGGATTTGGATCTTCGGCAAGGTAAAACCAATCGACAGTTAGCAAGGCGCTATTTGGATAGCATGCAATCTTTGCTCAAAATCACTAAACCTGGGAATGAGAACTTGGTAAATTATTACTTGGGTAGATCATTATTAGAGTTTAGCCGCCAAAATTACGATTTAGGCGCTGATGCCCTCACCAAATACCATGAATATAAATCTATCATGGATAATCAAATACTTGAAGGGCAATCCCAAAAACTGTCCGCCAAATATGAATCGGGTAAAAAGGATGCCCTTATACAAAACTTGAATATTGAAAGAGATTTACAGAGAAAGGAACAAGAACTATCAAATACTCAGAAAAGGAGTGCCATCATTTTAGCCGCATTATTGGGTCTTTTAGCAATCTTATTTTACAATCGTTTTAGACTTAAAAAGAAGGCTTCGGAGGCTTTATCCATTAAAAATAGTGAAATTGAAAAGCAAAAAGCGGTTATCGAAGCATCACTTTTAGAAAAAGAAACACTTTTGAGAGAAATCCATCATCGGGTAAAAAACAATCTACAAATCATTTCAAGTTTATTGAACATTCAATCCGATAATATCAGCGACCCCTCAGTATTATCATCCATTCGAGAGGGTCAAAGCCGTGTGCAAGCCATGAGTTTGATTCATCAAAATTTGTATCAATCTGAGCATTTGAGCAACGTGGATATTGCCAATTATTTACAGCAATTGGTGGTATATTTATCGGAAATGTTTTTAAAAGAGGGCAAAGAAATAACCGTGGAAGTAGAAGCCGATAATATCAATTTTGACATTGATACGGCCATTCCTTTGGGCTTAATTGTAAATGAATTGGTTTCAAATGCCTATAAATATGCTTTTGAACAGCAAAGTTCTGGAAAGATAAAAATCGGGATTAAAGCATTAAACGATGAAGATTATGAATTGCACGTGGACGACGACGGCACAGGATTGCCGCCCGATTTTAACCCGACTAAAAGTAAATCGTTGGGATTAAAATTGGTGAATATATTGAGTCGTCAGTTGAGAGGTAAGTTTTCAACCAAGCCTCACGATTCATCCGAAGGTGCTTCTTTTATTGTAAAATTTAAAGATATGCGGGCTTTTCAAGCGAATTGATGGATATTTTAGTAATTTTAAAACTCTCCAACATTTGTATCTATACCCCCACCGAGTTCTCGGGGTTAGAAACCTCAGTATTTCAAGGTTTTTCAGTAAAATCGCTCAATAGAATCAATAGAAACTATGTTAAAAATACTTCTTGTTGAAGATGAATTAATTATAGCGGAAGACATGACCAATATGCTGGAAAGGATTGGTTATGAGGTCATCGGTTCTGCCATAGATTTTGAGGAAGCTATCGAGATTTTAGAGACTGAAAAGCCCGATTTAATCCTTTTAGACGTCAATTTGGGCGGTAAACGGGATGGTATTGATTTGGCAGAAGAAATCAATAAAAGATTTGATATTCCCTTCATTTTTACGACTTCTTATGCGGATGGACCTACGATAGAGCGGGCTAAAAAGACGCACCCCATTAATTATTTGGTCAAACCTTTCAAGCAAGGGCAATTGTACACTGCCATAGAAATCGCCATGTTGAATTTGGCTAAAAAAGAAGATTCCACAAAAACAACCACCGATGAAACCGAGAATTTGGTCATAAAAGACGCCCTTTTCATAAAAGATAAATACAGTTATATCAAATTGCTGCTTTCAGAAATTCTCTGGATGAAAGCCGAAAACAACTATGTTGAAATTTATACTGCCCATAGAAAAGAATTAGTGAGAATGAATTTAGGGCAATTTTTAGAGAAAATAAATAAAAAAAACTTCTTTCGCACCCACAAATCCTACGCTGTCAATCTGGAATATATGACCCGATTAGACCCTACGAGCGTTTATATCCAAGACATTGAAGTTCCCATTACGAAAAGCTATGCAGAGGAATTGATGAAGATTCTACCTACAATGTAATATTTTAAAAGCTTTCAAAAGGTGTTTTTAAGATCCCAAAATCATATTATACTGAGGGGGTATTCTATTTATAATTCTTCTTTGTCCCAATCCAAAACGCCTTTTGTTTTAGTTGAAAAGACCACACCAACACCTGTAATAGGTTTATTGAAATGCCTTAAATGGTCGGCATATTGTCTATCTTTTATGCACTGAATGGCAGCCGCTGCGGTATCATTGAGTTTGAATTCAAATAAAAAAATTCTGTTTGGCATGACAATAATGCTGTCTATTCTGCCAATGGATGTGTGTACTTCACTTCGTACATCCGTCCCAATCATAGTAAAAATCAAGTGAATAATGGCGTGAAAAAACTTCTCTTCGTCTTTGATATAGTTTTGGTCGGGTACTGCTTTTATCAAATCGCTAATAATTTCAATTACCCGCTTCAAGTTATCATTATCTAAAGCTTCCAAAATATTTGCACCATAAGGAGCCGTGACGGGTGTGTGCGTAAATTCACTCAATAAAAACTGTCCGAAAGCCTGTTTTACTTCTTTATTTGGATAATTAAGAATAAAAGTATTGTAAGGCGTTATCTTTTTAATGGTCAAATAACCCGTTTGTAAGAGCAAAGATGTGATGTCCAAGTCGTCAAGCGTCTCTAATCTAAAAGATTCTAAGATGAGGTTACTGACTTCTATCTCTTCTAATTTATATTCAAAACGGTTGCGCAGCAGTTTGAGTAAAAAGGATGGGGTGCCCGTTTCAAACCAAAAATTGCGGTACATGCGGCTTTGTAGAAAATTAAGCACCGAAAATGGATTATAAATGAAGGTTTTAGCATCCCAACTGTATCCATTATACCATAATTTCATTTTTTCCAAAGTCTCTTCGGGGAGCACTTTGAAATAAGGCGCAAAAGAATCCTCTAATTCGGTTTGTGTATAACCGCACAGAGCCGCATAATGTGGGTCTAAGGTCAAATCATATAAATGATTTAAGTCGGAAAAGATGGATACTTTTGAAAACTTAGAGACGCCCGTAATCAAGAGAAATCGAATATCTTTTGAGCTATTTTTTAAAATACTAAAGAAATCTTTTAGAATATCGCGTTGCTCATTGGCTTTATCTAAGTTGTAAGGGTCTATGTAATCAACAATAGGTCTATCGTATTCATCAATTAAAACGACTACTTTTTTGCCTGTTTTACGCGCAATTTTCTTTATTAATTCCTTAAAATCACTACTTGGATTGTTAGGAACTAAAGATACCTCAAAATCATCTGCAATCTCGCGAACAGCGTCTTGGAGGGCAGCCGACAAGCCACTCCTATGACCAATAGCATCTAAAGAAAAACGAATAACTGGATAAGTCTCTGACCAATCCCATTTATCGGCTATCCATAAGCCTTCAAATAAGGCTTTATTACCTGAAAACAATTCAGCAATCGTATCAACAGTTAAGGATTTACCAAAGCGTCGAGGACGTGACAAAAAATAAGCGCTATCGGCAGGATGACAGATATTATAGATATATTGTGTTTTATCAACATAAATAGCGTTGTCCTTGCGAATACTCGCAAAGTATTGACGTCCAACAGGTAAA
>JANMYC010001335.1:0-2532 GCA_031381715.1 Saprospiraceae bacterium | reverse complement strand
CCTTTCCACCTTTTCACCCAAATTTTCAAACCTCGTAAAGCTAAAAATAGGGTTCACTCCTACTTTTTCACTCACTAAACCCACCATCATTTCACCCACCACAGCCCCCATTTTGTAACCATGACCAGAGCCGCCACCCATAATCCAAACATTATTGGCAGTTGGTAATTTATCAATGATAAAATGGGCATCGGGGGTATTTTCGTATTGACAGACACGGGACTCTAACAGACCCATACCACTCAGTATCGGGAAGCGATGATGGATGAATTGCTGCACTTCTTTCCAATCGGTTTCTGAAATCAATCGTTCAGACGTATCAGGGTCGAAATCTTCTCCCGCAACATCTTTTCCCGCTTTAAAACCCCTGACCATCGCATCAGAACCAGCGGCAGGAATGCCGTACATCATGACATCATCCCAAAAGCTGCTGAAATCACACCAAACGGGTAGTTTTTCTAAAATATCACACCCAGCGGGCGTATTGAAATAATAAATCTCTTGCTTCGTCGGGCGAACCAATGAGCCAATTTCTTCTGGAAACAACTTACCCAACCAAGGACCACAAGCGAAAACATAGGTGTCAGCTATCAACTTTGAGCCATCAGAAAGTTCAACTCCTTGAAGAGTTTCATTTAATATATTCAACGGACGTGAGGCAGCTATTTTAAAATCACCACCTTCTTTCACAAACTGCTCTTTAACGACATGACAGCCCATGCGAGCCAATAAATACCCACCATTGTTCTCTAAAACGACTTGATTGATGTCTTCTAAATTGATGTGCGGATAGTGTTTAGCTGCTTCTTTTATCGAAAACTCCTCATATTTAAAACCTAAATCATCAAAATGATTCAAAGCTGCTTTTAATCGAGAATCGTCTTTACCGATTATATTGAGCACACCGATTGGGTGAAATATTTTAGCGTTAAATGCTTTTTCATTTTCACGCCAAATCTGACCCGCTCGGTGTGCCATTTCAGCGTATATTTTATCAGCATACACGGAGCGAATCACCCTCGTTTCATCGCCTGAGCTTGAACGAGAATTGCCAGCACCCCATGCATCAATGAGGGTGACTTTGTAACCATTTCTGAGCAGCATTAAAGCCGTCCAACCGCCAAATGCGCCTGCGCCTATGACTGCAATATGTTGTTTCATGTAGAATGAGAAATGAAAATTTATTTGTTTTTAATCTACTTTATCTTAAATTTGTAGATAAATTATCTGAAAATGCATCAAAAATCCATTGATAAAAACCTGTTAAAGTCTGTACTTGAGGATATGCTCAAAGAGCGTAATCCAGAGCTACAAGGTTTTTTGGAAGAATTGCTTGCCAAATTTCTTTCATCATCTTCGGATAAAAAGATGCCTTTGAATATGACCGAAATTAGGCATAAATATGCTCTTCAACGAAACGCTTTCCTCCCTCTCCAAGAACTTTTTGAGGATACACCACCTGCTTACGAACTAACCCAACGCCTTTCTAAATAACTTATGGATTTCGTTTTAGATACTAATATCTTAGTCTATTTCATTCGCAATGATGAATATATTCGTCAGCTTGAAAGACAGTTTTCCTTATTTTCTGCCGAAAATGCTGCTTTTATTTCAATCGTTTCAGTTGGAGAAATTCGTTCATTAGCTTACCAATTCGGTTGGGGAGAAAGTAAATTAAAAAGAATGAATTATTTTCTACAAGCTCTTCGTCCCTTTCCGATTGATGGAGATGATATAACCGCTTTATACTCAGAATTAGATGCTTATAGCAACGGGCACCATCCAAATCTTAAACTTCCACCTCGCCAATCTGCCCGAAATATGGGCAAAAATGATTTATGGATTGCTGCGACCACCGCTCTTTTCAATGCAACACTGCTAACATCTGATGAAGATTTTTCACATCTCTCTCCTCAGTTTTTTAAAATTGAAAAAATTAAGTTTTCTCCAATTTTATAAAATTAAATACCTGATTTAGTCATTTCACCATTCACTTTACGCCAGATACTGAGGGGGTTACCGTCTTTCAATGCATCTGGTAATAAGTCATTTGAAAAGTTTTGAAAACACAGCGGGCGTACAAAACGCAATATCGCACTTGTTCCTACTGATGTAAAACGAGCATCCGTTGTGGACGGGAAAGGTCCTCCGTGTTGCATGGCGTGCGTCACTTCTACACCTGTCGGTACATTATTGATAATCAATCGGCCGCATTTTTCACCGATAGCATCTATCAAAACGGATTGTTTTTTCAAATCAGCGGGCTCTGCCATGAGTGTAGCCGTGAGTTGACCCTCGAGTTTATCAATAATTCGTTTGAGTTCGCCTTTGTTAGCGCATTTTACGACCAATGAAAAAGGACCAAAAACCTCATGGTGCAATGCCTTATTTTTCAAAAAAACTGCCCCGCTGACCACACCTACTGAGGGGTGCCCATTGATGGCTTTTTCAGTATCTGAAATAGTTAAAACTTCAGTTTCAGACTGACTTTCAACATTTTTAACGCCTTTTTTATAGGTATTCGCTATGCCT
>JANMYC010001332.1:0-4313 GCA_031381715.1 Saprospiraceae bacterium | reverse complement strand
CATTGGCTTTAGCTTCGGGTTTGGCGTCCGTTTTACCCGTAAAAGCCATTGGGTCGGCTGCCCAATTCACCCATGTGCCATCTCCTAATTGACCCCGACCACGCATCGAACCACCTTCGTAAGTACCCGATAAACGCACCACCTCTTTTTCACCCGAAGGCGTAAAAGAAAGGGTAACGCTACTGCGGCTTTGGCTCATATCAGCTTTGGTTTTAACTGAGTCCGTTTTGTAAACCATCGTTTCGCCAGTTGCCGATATTTGCATCATTTTATATACATTGTTACCAAATTGGAAGCTATACGTGCCTTCTAAACTTGGCTTATCCATGTCATTGATGATATATCCTTTTCCTTGCACCCAGTGGTGGAATATTTTACTTTCTTTTGAAAAAACTGGAGCAGAAGTAATGATAAAATTAGCAAAACTACCTTTGTTCAGATTTCCTAAATCGCTGATTCCCAATATTTTAGAAGGCGTTTCAGTCAATGCTTTTAAGGCATCGGCTTCACTTAATCCGTTTTCAATAGCGGTACGGATTTGCTTTAAAAAGTCCTTTTTATCCTTCAACCCTTGGGCTGTAAATGCAAATTCAATTCCTGCTTTTGCTAAGTATGATGCATTGGCGGGAGCCATTTCCCAATGTTTCATATCTGTGAGAGATGTGTTCAATGCGTCATAGGGGTCTTCAACATCGTAGGCATCTGGAAAATTAAGTGGTAAAATGAACGACGTATTCAATGCTTTCATGGCATCGAGCCTTTGATATTCGTCACCTCTGCCTTTAATTATGTATTTTTTACCGAACTCATTACCGATTTTAGCCGCCCTTAAAGCTTCTAATTTATCGCCTACATCAAATATTTGGGGAAGTGATTGTAGATTATTCCACGCTTCTAAAGAAAAATTCTTTTCTTCTTTTGAACCCATTGAGGCATACCACTGACCGTCGAGATAAGTTTGGCGGAAAAGTGAAATGGCGCCCATCAATGAACCCGGATAATTTTGGGTGGAAGTACCTTTTGAAAAAGTTAAAATATGAGCTGCCATAGTTTTAATGATGGTGCTGTGCTCGCGCTCGGAAGCAGTTGTTACCACCGCACCTGAGCCCCGACTCAATCCATCCATGCGATGCGTCATCACGGCACCGAATCCGACCCCCCTCAGTATTTCAGCATCTTTTTCATTGTAAGTGAAGGCTTCATGCGCCTTGAATTCTGATTTCAGGGCTTCGTTCCATGAATAAGCGCCTTGTTTATTGGAAAGTAGCTGAGTAGCTTGACGGAATCCGCCGCCGCCTGCTGTACCACCTCTCACAGCTTCGGGCATACCATAATTGCCATACGGCTCGATAAATGAAGGGTAGATAAACTTATTTTTTAAGTCAATGACTACCGCATCTTTAGGGATTGCTACATCTTTACCTATGGCTTCAACGCGCCCGTCTCGAATGAGAAGTGTTGCGCCTTCTAATTTTTCATTCCACGATTTAAAAATAGTGGCATTTGTGAAAGCATAAATGCCATCACGCTCATCATAAACACCATTTTGTGGAAAAGTCTTTTGTGAAAAGCCGTTCTGGGTACTTAAAATTGTACTCAAAATGACTGCTACAAGTAGGAGGAAATTTTTTTTCATACTCTTTGGATTGGTTCAAAAAATTGCAATTAAATTCTAGAATAGTCTCTGGATGTTTCGTTTAGAATATTGAGCGATTGGATATATTTATACACTCAACACAACAAACACAACATACCCCTTAGTTTATCAAATAAAAATAAGGCAGAACCGTTAAATGATACCATTTTATGCTCAAAATTCGACATTATCCTTTTGTCGAAAGAAATATGTCTATATTTTAAAACAAAAAATGGCTCATTTTAGAACTAAATATTACATTAAACCAATAAATGTTTTAAATTTGTGGATAATATCATTTAACAACTAAACTCTTTAATCATGATAAGAAGTCTTTTGAAATTAGCCCTTTTAGCGGTTGTTTGTATCGTTATATATAATTATTTCTTTGGAACAGCCGTTGAAAAAGACCAATCACGCCGTATTTTTAAAGGGGTAGGGAGTGTATTCACGGAAGTTCGGGGCTTGGTTAGTACTGAAAAGAATAAATTTGATGCGGGTAAATATGATGCAGCGTTGGGTAAAATGCAGGATGTATTATCTCGGTTGAGGTCACACGCTAAAGAAACGAATGATTCTGATTTGAATCGTCAAATAGCCCAACTGGAGCAGCGCAAGGCAGTATTAGAGAAGAAGGTGGAAACTATGCCGTCTGACACGGGCTTTCAGAAATCCGCTGATAAGGTCAAACAATTCTCGGATATGGCAAAACAACTTGAAAGTTTGACAAATGATATTCAATCATTGGTAAATACTCAAGCCAGTACAGAAGAGCAGAAATAAAAGGACTGAATAAATTCAAAATGTTTTTTGTATGCGTCTCGCAAAAGCGATTTTAGTAGTATTTATATACCCTTATGAAGGTAATTTACGGGAAATAATTATAAAATATGTGTTTTACCTGCTCAACTAAATACTACAATGAACTAATTATGTAATAAAAGTGTTTTTAAAATATTCTATTAATTCATATTGTGTAAAATGATAATTATCAAAAAATTATAAAATTTTTTCATTTAAATATAAAAAAAATAATATTAATTTTAATAATTATAATAATTGGCACACATTTTGAATTTAATATATTCGTAAGTTTTGGTTAAAAATTGTAAGATTCGTTTTTGGAGGCTCGTAGCATGAAGAATGCTGCGAGTTTTTTTTTGCCCCTAATTGAACCCTATTTTACGCGGTATTATTTATGTGCCAATACAATCGGTTTGGTAACTCTATTTATGAAATGTAGTATCTTTTGAAGGTATTCTTTACCACCTTTTTCACCTACGTTTTGATGCCCTGCACCGCGTACTATCCAGAACTCTTTATCTTTTGATAGCAAAGCCTTGAAATTTTCTTGATTGAATGCAATAGGAATTTTTTCATCAATATCCCCATGAATCATCAAAACGGGCTGCTCTATTTTTTTACAAGATTCCACGGGTTTAATTTCAAAAGGACGAAACTTGGCAATGGCTGCCGCTTTCGTCAGTATTCGCTGTGCTAACCAACGACTGCGGAATTTGAAATAGCCTCGACCATATTCAACTACCACATTTTCTAAAGTATTGAAAGTGCTTTCGATGATGCCAAATTTAATCCTTTCATCAAACTCCAAGGCTTGTAAGGCAACAGCGCCACCCAACGATGAGCCTTGCACGCCCACGGGGACATCGGGATATTTAATTTTGGCAATATCCACGAACTTGGAGAGGTCTTGTTTTTCATAAAAACCAAATGTGCAGTATTGACCATCGCTTTTACCATGCGCCCGTTGGTCATAAACGATGACATTGTAGCCACTATCCGCTAAAATTCGAGAGTAGCCCAAATATGACTCTTTGTTGCTGCCTATGCCGTGCACCAAAATAATGGTGGCTTGTGGTTTGCGTTGTTTGGTGTGAATGAAGTACCCCCTCAGTATCAAGCCCTTTTCAGCCTCCACAGCGAGCGTATCGTGGCGGAGGTTAAAAGCTTTGGGGGAAGTATCCAAACTCCTTTTCCAAGGGACTATGGGCATATATGGCAATACCTTTTCGACTATAAAAACTGCCCCTATTATGCTGACGGTTATTGTTATTAAAATCATTATTTTCAGAATGCGTTTTAGTCGAATAGACGTGCTATTCCTTTGTTTAGAAATCATACATACAGTTAAGACGTGAAATATTTGATTTGATTCGACTAATACTGATTTAGGGGAGAAGCATGTAATTACACAACGTTTTGAAGCATCAAGTTGTTCTTTTTTTACGAAAAAGTCAATAAAAAAAGCCATCTTCGGGTGAAAGATAGCTTTGAGTGGAAAAATCCACAATCTTAGGATTACAATAAATTGTTCCAAAACCAGTGTCACAAAGACACTTAATTTTAACTTGGCACAAAGCTAATTAAAAAAAATAAATTGTAAAAATAATGTCATAATTATTTTATTTTTAATGTTATTGAACTTTTTATTATCTAATATCGTTTTTAGTGCATATAACATTCCGAGAAAGGAGAGTCACAGAATAGGGATTAGTTAATAAAATGTTAATATTAGTTTAAGCAATACATACAATATTCTGAGCGTCTTTAGGTATATTATTGAAAATGAAGAAGCTGCAAAAGCTTATAAAATATAAAGGAATTAAAGTATTCCTTCCAAAATTTATGTTCATGGGATTATAAGTTTGTTGTTGGA
>JANMYC010001322.1:0-3799 GCA_031381715.1 Saprospiraceae bacterium | reverse complement strand
ATCCGCTAAAGTGACCGTTTTTGCTTTCACGCCATTGATAAAAACGCTGATTACTGAGGGGGTCTTCGTTTCATCTGTCATCGGATAAGCATTCGGATTTTTATGCGGTGAAACTCTTGCACCAAGCATATAATCCTGATTTTTATTAAAATCAGCTCCTTTATCCTTGTCAAAAAGCTGCTTGGCGGATGCTTCAAAAAGGACGTAAGCCTCTTTAGCATCGCCCGTTTTAACAGTTTTTGAAATCGGAATTTGATATTCAAAAAAGCCTTTTCCTGCACCATTGACTTTCAAGCCATCCAAAACGTCCCATTTTTTAAGCGACCATTCGGCTTTTTTATAAGCATTGGGTTTTACTTCTAAAATGGTAGTATTCGCTTTATTTTGAGTTGATTTTACGATAAAATTATAGAAATTATGGTGTAAAACTGTCCCTTCAGCGTCTTTTAAAGTAAGTTTTACGATGCCTAAACCCGCCATTTCAGGCATTTTAACTTGAATAGAATTCAACTGTTTTTGCATCCACGGCTGATAATCAAATGGCATTTTATAGGCGGTTAAAGTCTGGACTTCACCCGTTTTGTCCATAAAATCAACTGAATATTCAATAAAAAGCTGTTTGTTGGCAATCGCTTTCCCCGACATAACCGAGATAAAAAGCGGTACTTCCAGCGTCTCTCCGCCTTTAAGGGTTTTACAAATTTCATTGCCCGTTGATAGGTAAAAAAGCGAGTGAAAATCTTTATCGGTCATACCCGAAACCATATCCTCCAAACCCGTATATTTTTTAGTGCGGTCAAAACGCCAATAGCCATTCCACTCGTTAATCACATCGTGGTGTTCCGTGTAGAGCCAACCCGCTACTTTCGGATATTTTCGAAACGTATTCATCATGCGGTGATAATCCCAAGACCAATCCACATCACCCGTGCTGCCATCGTAGCCCCACACATTTCCACATTCTGAGTTGATATTAGGCTGATTACCTTGTTTAAAACCCTTTTCAAAATGGTGCGTGCTGCCCTCAAAAGTGTTTTTATCGATTTTATTTAAATGCTCCTCCCAAGCCCAACCGGGCAAATATTCATGCCACGAATTAATGTCCGTTTCAGTATGCCCTCGACCACAACAAATAGAATTATCCTCAACCAAACGAGTCGGGTCAAGAGATTTGGCAAGATAGTACATCGAAGCCACCCAATTTTGGGTTTTAGGCAAATATTGAGACGTTGATTTGCCATTTTCAACCACTTTTGTCGTCAAACCCCACGTTTCATTGAAAGTAATCCACGAAAAAATAGCGGGGTGATTGTAGTCCCTTTTTATCATTTCACGCAAAGTATAATCGGATTCCGCCTGCGCTCGTGCATCAGGTTCGCCCCATGAATTGGGCAAATCAGCCATCACCAATAAGCCCAATTTATCCGCCCAATACAGCTTGCGAGGCACGTCCACTTTTATATGCGTGCGCAAACCATTCAAGCCAATATTTTTACACAATTGGATTTCATTTTTCATAAAATCATCACTTGGGAAAGTATAAAAACCCTCGGGATGATAGGATTGGTCAAGCGTCAATTGGAGGTAAATCGGCTCATTATTCAAGGCAATGTAAGGATAAGCCGTATTCGGCATATTCATCACCGAAATTTTACGCATCCCGAAATAGGATTTGACCACATCGTCACCAATCGAAATTTCAGCTTCATATAAAAACGGGTCTTCTAAAGTCCATAAGCGCGGATTTATTATATTTATTTCAAAAGTGCCCTTATCCTTTCCTTTTGGAATATTATTTTTTGAAATAACCACTATTTCAGGCGTTTTAATGCGGAAAGTTACTTCAGCATCCGTTTTCAATTCATTAGAGAGCGCCACTTCTACTTTTACCGTATTTTTATCAATATCGGGTGAAAAATGCAGGACATCCACGTGCATTTGTCCCCTACCCTCTAAATAAATCGTTTGCCATATCCCCCGCGCGTTGCCGTAGCCCTGCTTACCATAAAGGGTGAAATCCCGCCTTTTATCGTCCACTTTTATCACCAAATACTGAGGGGTGTCGTATTTTACATTTTTTAGTTCAAAGGAAAATGGCGTGTAGCCACCTTGATGTTTGCCGAGTAAAACGCCATCGAGCCAGACCGTCGTTTCCCAATCCGATGCGCCAACGGTGACAAAAACCCGTTGGTTCGACCATGATTTAGGTACAGTTATCGCTTTTTTATACCAAGCTACATCCGCTTCATCTTTGACGCCCGAAAGTGGTGCGCCCCACGGAAAAGGTACGTTTATTTTTTTTGAAAAAGCAGCATTACCCGATTCCCATTTTTTATTTAAACCGATATTGAGGCTATCAAATTCAAAATCCCACGAGCCATTAAGGTTGAGCCAATTGGGTCTTTCAAAATCAGGGCGCGGATGCTCAGGCAAGGGAATTTGCTGTGCGAATACGTGTAGAGATAAGCAGAGAAGGAAAATTGTGTAGTTGGTTTTCATACGTTTCGGATTTTTGTTTTAAAATAGTTACCACCTGAAAATCGTATGAAATAACAGAAATTTATTTTATTTAAATAAAAAAATAGACAAATAGCCTCATTTTAAGCTAAATAATTACTTGGACATGGTATGCCGAAAAGAAGCCCTGCGCCTAAAACGAAATTTTTAATTTAACCAAATCAAAGGATTGCGAATGGGCAAATTCCTAATCACCTCCTCAGTTTGTGGATAATGCTCTAAGCGTTTCCACGTATTCCACCAATTTTCAATGGCGAATTTTTTATAGCCAAATATCAAAAATGGATGCGCTACGGGCCATTCTTCCCAATACATCACATCTTTGGGATAAGCCCAAGTGTTTTTATTTTCAACAAAAGGATACATAAACGCAACCACTTTTTTAAGTGTACGACCATCTTCAAGTTTAAAATCCCAAAGGTTTTCTTTTTCATCGGACAGAATATGGCAAAGCGTGGTCATCGCATCGGTATTAAACAAGGCATAACCATACGGCTTTGTGCGCTTGAGTTCTAAGGGAAAACTGCCATCTTTTTCCATTTGAGTAGGCAATAAGACCGTTTTAAAGCGATTTTTACAGTAATCTATCAGCGTTTGGTTGCCTGTCAATTTTGCAAAACAAGCGACCTGCATCGTCCAACAAGTACCATGATTGTTCTTGGCTTCCCGTTCTTCAATGCCATATTGGTGCGTTGTGACCCATTCTAAATAGTGCGAAAACCAGTTTTTAATTTTATTTAAATTGTCTTTATTCACGCTTTTGGCGTTTTCCATGACCCGTACACCTTGCGCTACTTCCATCATTTGTATCATATCAATAACGCCAATGCCTCGCCCAGTTGCTTTGCCTTTTATGGCTTGTGAATAAAGTAACGAGGGGTTCATGTAGGTTTTTTCATCAATAAACCACGCATTGAGGTGAATAAAAGCCTGTTTTACATATTTTTCATCGTGTGAAATTGAATAAGCCGAAGCCAATGAGCCGATGATTTGGCTGAAACGCACCATTGCTCTTCTGTGAGCGACAAAATTTTGAGGGTTCGTTTGCCCATCACGTTGGATATAAGGCCCATTGGGGTCATCAGGATTTTGCCACCAATAATCACCTTCCGAAAAAAAATCGTGAACGCCCCCTGCCGACCGTTCCGAATGTTCGGCAGTAACGGCTATGGGTTTCAACGATAACGCACTATCCGCTTTAGCAATAATGGTTTTCTTTAAAAATTTACTTACTTTTTTAAATAAAACAGCGTCATTTTGCTTAGATATTTGAGCGGACAAG
>JANMYC010001313.1:0-3965 GCA_031381715.1 Saprospiraceae bacterium | reverse complement strand
TGTATCGATACCATTGAGTTTACCACCAGCCCCATCAGGATAATATCCAGTTTGGATTTGATTAGCAGGATCTAAAGCAGCAACGTCGGATGGACGTGGTTTCCAAGGAGCGCCATCATATAAAACAGTACCATAAAAACGAGGGTCTCTTTTTTCATAAGGTGCAGCTTTATGTGCCGCATTATTCCAATCGAATTTAGTACCGTCCATCATTTCATAATCATCTACCAAGTTCTGTATTGGTGTATTACCTGCCCAGTTGTGATAACCGTTAGGTCCATTATTGATTCCATAGTGGATACCGCCTAAAGGCCAGTTATCTTCTTGTGTGTAAAGAGCCGTGTGGGTGCGTTGCAAAATCAATTCAGCAGCAGCAGCAGCATCGCCTGCCGCACTTTGACCACCCATAGCTATGGAGATGTAATTATTTTTTCCATCTTCCGCTGAAGCTGGAGCCGATAAATCTAATTTGTATCCTTTTCCTAAATCTAATACCGCCTTTGCAGCCGCTTTTGCAGCATTCCATCTTGAAGCACGGTCGCCTGATGAGTAAGCAACTAAGTCAAGATTAGAAAAACCACCTAAAATGCTTGATTTAGCTTTTACAGTTGGGCCGTCATGCAAATCACTTGCAGCATATAAAAGAATGCGGGCTTTTAATGCCATTGCAGCCAATTTAGATGCTCTACCAGGAACCGTTGATTTACCATCAAGAAATTTGATTGCATTATCAAGGTCACTAACAATGAATTTAACACACTCATCGTAAGTATTACGAGGAGCAGTATAATCTTCATTCAAACCATAAGATTTGCTGATGAGAGGCACACCACCGTAATATCTCAATAATTGGTGATAGTAATAAGCTCTCAAGAAATACACTTCTCCAGTAAGTTTTTCCTTAAGTTTTGCATCTGTGAAAGTTGCTTTAGGCAAATTTTCAAGTCCTACGTTGGCTTGTCTGATTGCCAAGTACATATTTCCCCATTCGTAAGTGCCGCTTTGCCACGCTACGTTTGCGGGACTTTCTGAAGCCTCAGTAAAGGTATTAATATTTCTTCCTGAGTGGGTGAACATTGCCTCATCCGTGTATGCAGCAAGAGCTTGTTCTTCAAAACCACCATATCCTAAGAATGAATAGACGTTGAAGACGAAGGCTTCGGATAGAGCTCCGTCTGCCCAAGTCGCCACACTCGAAATTTTATCGAGTGGCTTCGTGTTAAGAGCATCCTTGTTACAGGATAAAATAAACACCGTCGAGAGTAACAACAGGCTTATTTTTGTTTTAATATTCTTCATTTTTTTTTATTTAAATGTTAAACTAAGGTAATATTAAACTTGGTGAAAGTATGTTATTAAAATTAGTTTAGTTTTAATTTTTCTTTTAAAAAAATCAAGATTGAAATCAACCTTAATTGTGTTTAATACTGAGGGGGGGTGCTAAATTCCTTTTAATAATTCAAGTAGTTATGTCGAATCAGTTACTTAAATAATCGCTGTAAAGATACTTATTCTAAATAGCGGTAACACCGCTTTTGTTTAAAAAAAAACATAAAATACAGCGATTATTTAAAGAAACTTATGATTAACTACGAGATATTTCAATAAAAGGCTTCCAACATCATAAATATATGATTTAGAATGTAAGACTTAAGCCTGAATTGATAACTCTTGCTTGTGGATAATTTGTACCCGCGCTATTATTACCCTCTGGATCATATACTTTTTGCTTAGTGAAAGTAATTAGATTCAATCCATTTAAATAAAATCTAAGGCTTCCAAGATGCGCTTTAGCAACAAGTGCATCAGGTAAAGTATAGCCTAATTCTAAGTTTTTCAAACGGATGTAATCTTTACTAAACAAGAAATAAGTATTATTTCCAAAGTTACCACCCGTAAAATAAGTATCACCTCTACTTGCCAAACGAGGGTGTTGGTCACTTGGGTTATCAATTGACCATCTGTTGTCATAAGAATACTTCAAGAAGTTTCCGATGTCACCAGATTCAGTTTGAATACGAATAGCAGCACCGGTAGCACCTTGGAATAAAAAGTTCAAGTCAAATCCTTTGTAACGTAAATCAAGTGTAGCACCAAAGTTAAATGTAGGAACTGCACTTTTATTCAACCTTTCTCTGTCATCAGCTGTGATTTTACCGTCGCCATTCAAGTCTTCAAATTTCATGTCACCAGGAATGAGTTTACCAGTAACACCGCTATAGTCTATTTTATTAGCATCAATAGCCGCTTGATCTCTAAATACACCAGCTGATCTATAAACCAAGAACGAACGAATTGGTCTGCCTTCTTGTAATTGATAACTTGGAGCACCCGGTACTTCATCAAGGAATACCACTTTATTTTGTGCATAACCACCATTAATAGCCGCTCTAAAAGTCAAATCTTTACCCGCTTTACCATTATAACCTAAGTTAAATTCAAAGCCTTTATTATTCACTTGACCTTCATTTACTGGAGGCAGCAAAGAGTTGATACCAGAAGATTGAGGTGTTGAACCTGTTTTCTGAATCAAAATAGACGTTCTTTTATTGTAAAAATACTCTAATGTCAAATCGAACATATTATTCAAGAAAGTACCATCCATACCTATATTATAGTTATTAGCGCGTTCCCAAGTAAAATTAGGATTTGCTAATACAGTCTCTTGCAAAGTTGTTACAACTTTGCTATCAATTGGATATTGACCAAAACCATAAGTTGATAAATAAGCAAATTCTTGAAGCTCACCCTGATCTATTATACCGTTGTTATTTCTATCAAAAGCAACTTGGTCATTACCCATTTGACCATAAGAAGCACGAAGTTTTAGATTATCGATGCCTTTTACGCCTTTAAAGAAATCTTCTTTAGATATGTTCCAACCCAATAATAAACCTGGAAAGAAACCAAATCTTGTAGCTTCAGGGAAAATGTAAGAGCCATCATAACGTCCAATAAATTCTGCAAGATATTTTTCTTTGTAGTTATACTGAGCACGACCATAATAACCTAAACGTGGTCTATTATAAGCACTGCCGCCTGTATTTTGTTGAAGTGAACCACCCGCGAATAGTTGGTCAACAGCAGGAGATATATAGTTCCTTCTTGATGCAAAGAAAAACTCACCCGAGAAACTTTCTTTGGTAACACCCGCTAAGAAGTTCAAACTATGATCGCCTAAAGTTTTAGCATAATTCAAAGAAGCAGACATATTTGTATTCAAACTTGAACCATAACCTTGTGACAACCTTGGGTCGGTAAAATTAGAGCGAATTGCACCTTCTAACTTAGGCGTTTTACCATCCGCTTCAAAAGTCTTTTTATCCCAATAGTAAAGTGACCACGGCGTTTGCCAAACCTTATTTGTGCTGCTATTTTTATCAATAGAGCCTGATAGATTCAATGTCAAACCCTCAATCCATGGATTAGTGATGACCACACCACCATTTGCTTGAGTATAATCCGTTGGATTATCTACGTAACCTGTAGCATTGGTCGTGATAACATAAGGATTTTGACCATTTTCAATATCCGGACCCGGTAATCCATTAGGCCAAACTTCTGGTTCAGTAGGACGACCACGCATCAACATCCTAAAAATAGAACCAGCGCTTTCTGTAGGGAGTCTCCGTTGTTCACGCCTTACCAAAATGCCTATATTAGCATTGATATACTTATTGACCTTAGCATCTACATTTGTTCTAAAACTGTATTGCTGAAAACGCGTTGCAGAGTTTTTGTAATATGCATCTTGATTGACATAACCCAATGAAGACATATATTTGATATTTTCACTACCACCTGATATTTGTAAATTTTGACGAGACTGAGGAGACCATGTTTTGAATGCATCGCCAAACCAATCCGTATTCGGGAAACCCCATGGGTCAGAGCCATCCGCATATTTTCTAACTGCTTCTGGGCTGTAGTTGGCACTGAGTGAGCTCACACCAGCAGTAGGTGAT
>JANMYC010001312.1:0-3560 GCA_031381715.1 Saprospiraceae bacterium | reverse complement strand
ATTTTTCTTAAACAAGGCAAATTGATTGAGAAATAATGAATTATTTAAAAGCAATTTAACGTAGAGTAAGGAAAATAGAAGAACTTAGTTGGGTAGTTTATTTTTTACTTTATCCCTTAGTAATTTCAACTGCATTTTAATCCATAAAAAAGGCTCTTGCTTAAAAACAAGAGCCCTTTTTTTATGACCCAATACCCCCTCAGTATAAACTCGATTTATAGACGTTTTCAGTCAATTTTTCAAAAAAAATGGAACTCCAAAACATTAAGTTTTGAAATTCCATTGTGTATTTTTAAAATCTATATTTTAGATTTTAGCAGCCACCGTTAAAGTTGTTGTGGTTGTAGTCGTTGTAGAAGCTACCACAGTAGGTCTACGCAAATCTTCACCACCACCTTTTACATGCCATAGCTCTTTAGTAGAGAGTTTTTCAGTTGCTGAAAATACAGCTTTCAAATTTTTGATTGAGTTTTTCATCTTCTTGCAAGATTTTGTTAAAAAATATGAATCAATTAAGGATTAAGAATACACTTCAATATCCGTCTCTTAAAATATCCTTACTGTCTGCAAGCTGGAGTGAGTTGAATATCGGTTGATACCAACTTTTGGTTGAGCGAGTTACAATGGTTTCTAAATTTTAAGATTCGTTAAATTTATGATAATCTCTTATCACATCATTTACAGTTCAAATTAAGTGCTACTTCCATTGAATTTCATGTTTTTATTTAAATAAAAGTGACAGAAATAAAATCACATATATCACCAATATCAAAATCGTAAACATATGATAATCAATTTATAAAACATCTAATTATCATATCAAAAAGCACCATAAAGTAACTTCATTACCTGCCTAATTCTTCCACTTTTACAAGTTATTCTGACTTTTTTTTACAATTATTTAAAAAAAATCTCAAAATCAACCATAATCCAAAGACTGTAAAAAATAAAATTTGAAACCTTTCCTGTGACTGGCAAAAAAACACGATAAAAACCCTTAAATATCTTTATTTCCTATTGTTTTTTTAAAACAGGAAGGAATGAACCCGTTCAGAAAAAGTTATCCACATTATGCCTTAATTTATGTGTTTTTGAGTATCTTTGTCAGCTTTTTCAAGTAAATAAGCGTAAAGAAATAGACGCTGCTATCGTTGGGCTATAAAATGTAAAAAGTACGGAGCAGAGCGGAGTATTTTTTACATTTTATAGAACCGACTTAAAAGATAGCAGTGCCTGCCTGCCGGTAGGGAGGTTTATTTTAGCCAAACTGCTTAAAGGGTATAGTCTTTTAATACTAAAAATAACACGTTTTAATGTCTAACTCAAAAATCGTTCAGGTCAATATTGAAGACCACATGAAATCGGCATACATTGACTATTCAATGTCTGTTATTGTTTCAAGAGCATTACCCGATGTGAGGGATGGTTTGAAGCCTGTTCACCGACGCGTTCTATACGGTATGAATGAGATAGGGATGAGCTACAATAAGGCACATAAAAAATCGGCACGTATTGTAGGTGATGTATTGGGTAAATACCACCCTCATGGCGATACATCCGTTTATGATTCCCTGGTGCGTATGGCTCAAGATTGGTCACTTCGTTACCCTCTTATCGATGGACAAGGCAACTTTGGCTCTATAGAAGGTGACAGCGCAGCCGCCATGCGGTATACAGAAGCGCGTTTGCGCCGATTAAGCGACGAATTACTAAGTGATATTGATAAAGATACTGTTGATTTTCACCTCAATTACGACGATACATTAGAAGAACCAGGCGTTTTGCCCGCCAAATTTCCTAATCTATTGGTGAATGGTGCAGAGGGTATTGCTGTGGGTATGGCGACAAAAATGCTCCCACACAACCTTGTAGAAGTCATAAATGGTACTATTGCAATGGTAGATAATCCAGCAATCACCGTTTTGGAATTGATGGATCATATCAAAGCCCCCGATTTCCCAACGGGTGGCATCATATATGGTACTGCTGGTGTACGTGAAGGCTATGAGACAGGTCGTGGTCGTGTAGTCGTGCGCGGTAAAGCGGAAATTCAAACCCAAGCGAATAGAGAAATCATCGTCATTTCAGAAGTTCCCTACCAAGTCAATCCGGCCAACCTTCACCTCAAAATCGAAGAATTAGCAGTAGAAAAACGCTTAGAAGGCATCTCTGAAGTGCGGAATGAAACCAATAAAGAAGGTGTCCGATTAGTGATAGAACTTAAAAGAGATGCAGCGGCTAATGTCGTACTGAATCAATTATATAAGCTTACACCGCTCCAATCCTCATTTGGTATCAACAATGTTGTTTTGGTAAAAGGTCGCCCAATGACTTTGAATTTGAGAGAAATCCTTGAAGAATTCATCAAATTCCGCATTGAAGTCATCATTCGCCGTACTAAATTCGAGCTTCGAAAGGCAGAAGATAGAGCGCACATCCTCGAAGGCTTATTGGTAGCAATGGATGACATGGATAGAATTATTGACCAAATCCGTGCATCCAAAACGCCAGATGAAGCACATCAAGCGTTGACAACTTCCACTTACAACCTGAGTGATAATACAGCAGAGGTAATTGGTGTTTTTACTGAGGGGGCACTTGCTAAGACCTACCAACTCAGCGACGTACAAGCAAAAGCAATTCTTGAAATGCGCTTGCAACGTTTAACGGGTCTTGAAAGAGATAAAGTCAAAAACGAATATGATGAGTTAAAAAAGACGATTCTACATCTCAACTCGATTTTAGAAAGTGATGAGCTACAAAGGGGTATCATCAAAACGGAATTAGTTGATATAAGAGACCGTTATGGCGATGCTCGCCGTACTGAAATTATCCATGCAGATGGTGATATTTTAATGGAAGACCTTATTGCGGCGGAAGAAATGGTGGTAACAATTTCGCATTTAGGCTATATCAAACGGACTGCGGTGAGTGAATTTAAGGCTCAAAACCGTGGTGGCAGAGGCTCAAGGGGTTCAAAAACACGGAATGAAGACTTTGTAGAGCACATGTTCATCGCCAATTCGCATGATTATCTCTTATTTTTTACTGAAAGAGGTAAATGTTACTGGCTACGAGCTTATGAAATACCTGAAGGATCGAAAAACTCAGCAGGTCGAGTTATTCAGAATATCCTCTCGATGCCAAGCGATGATAATGTAAAAGCCTACATCAAAATCAAAGATTTGAATGATGAGGAATTTATGAAAAACCACTTCATTCTCTTCTGTACTAAAAATGGTTTAATTAAAAAGACGGCAGTTGATGCATTCTCTCGTCCCCGCAATGGTGGTATTATCGCCATTGAAATCCGTGAAAATGACCAATTGGTAGAAGCTAAATTGACCAACGGCAACAACCAAATCCTCATCGCCAACCGCAACGGACGCACAATCCGCTTCGACGAAAGTCGGGTTCGCCCAATGGGACGCGCCGCAGAAGGTGTAGCCGGACTTGAAATTGATGAAGACGGCGCAGACTACGTAACGGGCATGATTGCCGTTGCAAAGGATGACCCCTCAGTATCCGTGCTTGTCATCTCTGAAAATGGCTACGGAAAA
>JANMYC010001307.1:0-7996 GCA_031381715.1 Saprospiraceae bacterium | reverse complement strand
GTAAGGGTTTGGGTTACCGTGTCGCTTGGATTGCAACGGCTTAAAATAGGAAGAATAGTTGTGTCTTGTTTCAATAGTTTTAGAGTGACAATTTCAATACTATCGCAACCGCTTTTATTTTTAAATTTATAGGTTAAAGTATTGGTAGCCAATGTTTTACAAATGAAAGAATCCCTCAGTACGGTATCGGCTTGAGACAGTTTGAATCGCTGAATAACGAGTGAATCACAGCCTGCACTATTGGTTAATTTAGTGGTTTTGTCAGCTGTATCGCTTGGATTGCATTTAAATTGAAAAGGGAGATAGACAGTATCTTTTTTAGCCAGTTTTACGGTGACGATAATGACCGAATCGCAGCCACTGATATTTTTAAATTTATAAGTTAAAGTATTGGAAGGCAATGGATTACAGACGAGCGTATCCCGCCGAGTGGTATCTGCACTGGATAATTTGAAACGTTGAATCACCAATGAATCACAACCGACACTATTGGTCAATTTCGTTATTTTAGCAGTGGTATCTGCTGGATTACATTTAAATTGAAATGGTAGATATACTGTATCCTTTTTAGCCTGTTTTACGGTGACGATGATGACCGAATCGCAGCCACTGATATTTTTAAATTTATAAGTTAAAGTATTGGAGGTCAATGGATTACAGACGAGAGTATCCCGTCGAGTGGTATCTGCACTGGACAATTTGAACCGTTGAATCACCAACGAATCACAGCCGACGCTATTGGTTAATTTAGTGGTTTTGGCAGCGGTATCGCTTGGATTACATTTAAATTGAAACGGGAGATAGACAGTATCCTTTTTAGCCAGTTTTACGGTGACGATAATGACGGAATCGCAGCCACTGATATTTTTAAATTTATAAGTTAAAGTATTGGAAGGCAATGGATTACAGACGAGCGTATCCCGCCGAGTGGTATCTGCACTGGATAATTTGAAACGTTGAATCACCAATGAATCACAGCCGACGCTATTGGTTAATTTAGTGGTTTTGGCAGCGGTATCGCTTGGATTACATTTAAATTGAAACGGGAGATACACCGTATCCTTTCGCAATGGCTTGGCAGTGAAGATAATGACCGAATCGCAGCCATTTTTATTTTTAAACTTGTAAGTTAAAATATTGGTAGTCAATATATTACAAGCCGCTGAATCTCGCCGAATGGTATCGGGTAGTGCTACATTGACTTGTACAAATACAGTGTCTTTACAACCCGCAATGTCAGAAATGGCTCTATAGTTCGTAGATACTGAGGGGGTAGCTACAAAGATTTTGCTTTGAAGATCTGTTGGGTCTAAACGAGGTATTGTAGGTGTCCATGTATAGTTTTCAGAGCCTCCGACATATACTTTTAC
The DNA here is from genome assembly GCA_031381715.1 of Saprospiraceae bacterium. Taxonomy (GTDB): domain Bacteria; phylum Bacteroidota; class Bacteroidia; order Chitinophagales; family Saprospiraceae; genus JAAFJT01. The sequence continues at coordinate 6,626 of JANMYC010001307.1, read as the reverse complement.
ACTTTCTCCTTTACATATAGTTTCTCTATCTGCCCATCCAATACTCTTTGGTACAACGTATTCAAAGAAAAGTTCAAGGTTAAATGAATCTTTACTATCAAAAGCATCAAATTCGACAATTGATTTAGGTCCTAAAAAGCCACCTAAAGGGAAAAGGCTGGCAGGATTACAACCATTACAATTTAAGGTTTCATCGAAAATACCGTCCCCTTCCGTATCTAATTTAAGGCTAAATCCATCAGTTAATTGTAGATTTCTAACTGAAATCACATAAAGTCCGCACGGAAAACCTTTTCTCTTGGCGCGGATGCTGAAACTATCCACAGGAACTGGGCACCCTACATAATCCGTTTTTGCACCTTTTGAAGCAAGTGCATCCGAAGGGGATTGTAAACTTGACCAACCATCAAGCGAAGGTTTAAATTTAAATGTATAAGTTGGTGGTGCGGTAGGCAGAGTTGCTGGTTGTTGTTCAGCAACTGCTTGATAATAACCTTTAAAATTGGCATCTGTGAAAGTATTATAACCATTGTACGCCATAACATTCCATGAATTATTGCCATTGCCAGGGATTGGTGGTGTACAAAACGGGGTAGCAATGCTATCAATTTTATGATAATTTAATTTTGTATTGGATGGATTATGGCGTGTTAAAGTTTTTGAAACAGGTAAAACAGGGTTGCTTTCCCTACCAATAGCGGTATAAGATGTAAAGGATATGACAGCAATTAAGATGGCAATTAATATGTTGTAGAATCGGTGTGACATGGGAATTACGAATATTTCATACTTTATTTTAATCTGGGAAAAGGGATTTCCAGAATCAAATAAGTATAAAAGGTTTGTTTGTTCATAAGTTTCAGTTCAAAATCTAATGCAAATTACTCTTGTTATACGATATTTACAACGGTAATTTTTATATTATAGTAATAAATAATGAATTTTATAGTCTTTTTTGGAAAAATATTGAAGAAATGAGCGTTTTCGTGAAAATATTGTTTTCGATAATGAATTAATTGACCTCATTTCAAAAAAGGTAAACCTTTGGATAAAGTACCTTAACGCCAGTAAATAGTTTATTACCCCTCAGTATTTGTGTGTACACTAATATTTTAAACTGTTAAAATTCTGTTCGTGAAGATTTTTTATTCTATTTTTGCAGAAATAAAATATTCTAAAATAAACCGAAATAATCCTTACTAATTCGACCCCATTCCTAAAAACGATAAAAGTATGAACTCGAAGCTTCTCCTGAACATTCTATTGCTTTGCCTGTCTTTTTCCTTAAAGAGTCAAATCATATACGTAAAACCCAATGCTACTGGCAACGGTTCATCATGGTCTAATGCAAGAGGCGATTTAAGGCAAGTCATTCAAAGTGCCGTTTATGGCACTCAAATATGGGTCGCAAAAGGCACTTATTTTACGACGAATTGTACTACTTGCTCCGTTACTGACCGTCAATTAGCGTTTGAAATACCCGATGGTGTAGCCATTTATGGAGGGTTTGTGGGCACTGAAACGAGCCTTTCTCAACGGAACTGGGAAATAAATACAACCATTTTGAGCGGCGATATTGATGGTGATGGACGCGCTACTAATAATACCTATAATATCATCTATCTCCAAAGAGCAAGCGTTACAACTATAATCGATGGTTTCACGATTACGGGGGGAAATGCCGATAATAGTGCTTCGATAGGTGAACGCTATACGAGTGGTGCCGCGATTTACAATGATGGTCGCTCGGGTGGTTTTACCAGTCCAACTATTAAAAACTGCGTATTTGCTCGTAATTTTTCAGTTGGATTCGGGGGGGCTGTTTTTAATAATGCAGGGTTTAGTGGTTTTAACGAAGCCCGATTTATGAATTGCCAATTTACCAATAATTTTTCGCAAAGTGGAGGTGGGGCTATTTGTAATTGGGGTGTTTTTGGTGGTACCTGCAATGCAAAATTTGAATTTTGTAGATTTACGGGCAATAAAACCGAGAATTCGGGCGGCGCAGCAATGAATGATGGTCAAATAGGTATGTGCGAGCCTAGTTTTATTAACTGTCAGTTTTATAAAAATGAATCCACCCTTTATGGTGGAACTATATATAATTTGGGTAAATCAGGAAATTGTACACCTACCATTACGGGCTGCCTTTTTTGGGCGAATAAAGCCTTTTCCGCAGCAGGGGTTTATTGCTTAGGTTCGGAAAGAGGCAATAGCAACCCGCGCATTACTAATTGCATCTTTTATAAAAACGAAGCCAACACCGGCGGGAGCGTTTACGCCAATGCCGGCGAAGGTACTGACGGAAGAGCTACAGGCACTGCAAAACCTGTTTTAACGAATTGTATTATTTGGAAAAATATTGCGGGGACTGCTCCTCAGTTGCGTGATATAAACGGCTTACCGTATATTAGTCATTCGATAGTAGATGTGGCAACCTGTGAAAAAGTGCACAGTGGAGTAGGTGACGGTGTTACTTGCGGAGATGGCATGTTGTATAACCAAGACCCTCTTTTTAATGATCCAGATAATGGTGACTTTCATTTAGTACCGGGCTCACCAGCCATTAATGCGGGACTAAATGCTACGATTACTTCCCAAAGCGTCAATTTTGATTTGGATAGTTTATCCCGCATTGTGGGCAACGCTGTTGACATTGGAGCTTGGGAGTTTAATCCTGCGGCTCAATTTCCGCCGCGCATATTGGTTTCACCCGAAAGTAAAACGGTTTGCTTGGGTGAAAATACTGTATTAAAAACGAATGTAACGGGTTCGCTGCCGCTTCGTTTTCAATGGTATAAAAATAATATTGCTATTAATAATGCCACTACGGATATTTTAAAATTAGACAATGTGGCTCTGGCTGATTCGGGCGTGTACAAATGTATCGTGCGCAATGAATTGGATAAAATGGCTATTTCGGATGATGCGATATTAAAAGTAAAACCTGTGCTACCCCTCAGTATCAGTATCAATTTGACGCGTACGCCTACATGTAAAGGAGATACAGCTACATTTAAAGCTGATATTAAAAACGTCGGACTCAATCCTAAAATAGAATGGCAACTGAACGGCACAACAGTCAGCACGGGCTCTGATACATACACTGTGCCTATAGAAAGTGAATTCCACAAATTTACATGTAAAATAACTTCATCTGAACAATGTGTATTACCTAACACATTGACTTCCAATGAGTTAACCGTACCTGTTCAAACTCAAGTATTACCCTCAATTGTATTAACAGCCCCCGTTTTAGCGAGTTGTGTGGGCGATAATATTGTTTTTAATACAACTATTAAAAACGGCGGAGATACCCCTCAGTATCAATGGTATGTGAACAATATTTTGATTGATAATAGAGCCAATTCGTTTCAATCTACTACTTTGAAAGATGGAGATAAAGTAAAAGCTTTTTTAAAGTCATCCAGTAAATGTGTTACTCAAAGTGATGTATTTTCCAATGAGTTGAGCGTTACGTTAAAAAGTAAAACATTGGTGGGTGTGGTAATGAATGCCAATAAAACGGAAATATGCCAAGGTGATTCTGTTGTTTTTACGGCTATCGGTACTGGTGGCGGCGCTACCCCTCAGTATGAATGGCTTCTGAACGGTACAAAGCTCGCCGATAAAGGCAGTGTTTTAATCCTTAAAAACCTACAAAATGGCGATAAATTAAAATCAATATTCACATCTTCTGAAACCTGCACGTCAAAAAATCAAGCAGAATCCGACCTTGTAACCATAACCGTGAATGATGCATTCACACCCACTGCTACCGTAACTGTTTCAAAATCAACTATTTGTAAAGGTGAAAGAGTTGTATTTGAGGTGACGGGTAAAAATGTGGGTGCAGCGCCTAAATATCAATGGTTGCGCAACGGCAAATCCCTTAATTGGGATTTATCGGGATATGCCACGGATTCATTGCGCATTGATGATGTCATCAGCGTAAAAGTGCAGTCCACAAATGTATGCTCTACGGTAAAAACGATTGAATCTAATAGCCTCAAGCCACGGGTGCGGATATGCCTTTATAATCAAGTTTATGGCGATAAACAAGCCTTGATTTACCCAAATCCGTCCTCAGAATCCAACGTTTATGTCGGTTTAGTGAATTTAACGGGCAAAGTACAAATTGACGTTTTAACTCAAAATGGACAAAATATTTATAGAAAAACCATCGATAATGTGCTTGATGATAAAGAAGCCAGTATCGAAATCCCTAACTTGCCCGATGGTTTATACATCGTCAGAGTTATAAACGGCGATTTTACGGCTTATAAAAAATGGATGGTAGCTCAGTAAGAGTTGTCATTGAATCGTTTTAAAGTACCAAGTAAAACTAAAAATGGGTTAAAAAATGCTGTGTCATTTTTTAACCCATTTTTTTATTTTTTTTCTGCGGCTTGCAAGCGTACAATATTTTCAGAAATCATTTTTTCTTTGATTGAAGAATTTAAATGTGTCAAAGCAGCATCATTTGAGAGTAAAATTGTTTGTGGTTTCCCATCAAGCGACGGAACGTAGAGTAATTTACGGCTTACAGGCTGTCCATCCTTAGCTGGATTGTAAAATAAGTTTCTTTCAAAGGGTGTAGTATCCTTCTTTATGAGTCCATTTTTTAAAATCGGTTTTTGGATACTATTGAAATCAAATTTTTTTTGAGCCATTATGTTATTTGTAAAAAAAATAGCCCATAAAAGGACGATAGCAATTGTGCATTTTTTCTGGTTCATTATTTTTAGTTTTAAAAGTTGGGAGATAATTATGCAATTATTAAAACGAAAAAAGGTATTTAAATGCTGTCATGGATGCAACAATATTTTAATTTAAAATAAAGCAACACGTTACAAAATTAAAGAAATTTGCTTAAATACTGAGGGGGTATCTTTAAAATGGATTTTATATTTTCAGTTTTTACAAATTTTTTTAAGGGATAAAACATTGATTTTAAATGAGTTAAAAATTATTTTAAATTAAATGTAAATAATTTTCAAAAACACTGGGAACTTTTTTTTTACCTCAAAAGTTAACCTATCATCTTCGCTACTAAGAATTGCCGAGGATTTTCAAACAAATAGATTTTATTTTATTTTCAAATAATTCAGTAAAATGTACTTATCACTCAATATCCAATATCCGCAGTCTGAACGCTCTTTGCGTGCAGCTCTCCGCCCCAACTTCAGTTGGCAGGCTGTCGGCAACGATATGCCCCATAGGAGTGATAAGTATTTTACGGTGCCTTTTTCGTGTATAGGCATTTCACTGAAAAAAGACTTTCCTACTTGCTAAACGGATAATTTTATCTCGTAAGCCTTAGGTTACAAACGGCAGACGACGACGAGATATAAAGATTCTAAAGTATTCTTTTTGCATCCTACTTTTTATCTTTTTCTAAGTTGTATTATGTCGCTTTGATTCAAAAACAAGGTTGATACTGAGGGGGTATGTTACTTCGTACCAGAATAGAAATCACATATACGCTCGGTTTTGTTCAGCTTTGTTTTTGAAAAGTACATGTACGCTATCTTTAGTTTTCAAGAGAATCATTCATTTATTTTTTAAAATTTTCAAAATTGCGTTAAAAACAAGGGGCAATTCTCTGTTTTTGTAACTTTGAAAATAAGAGTACTTTGTATCGCAATGATATTGTCTTGTAAGCTAATGGTAAGCTATCGGGTTTTGACTCCGAGTACGTAGGTTCGATTCCTGCCAAGACTACTCATAAAATATAGCGGGTTAACGCAGCGGCAGCGTGTCAGGCTCATAACCTGAAAGCCATCGGTTCGAGTCCGATACCCGCCACAAGGGGGTTTTGAGTTTTGGGTTTTGAGTTTTGAGTTTTGGGTTTTGAGTCTGTCAAAGCCTGAAATAGCTCAACTCAAAACTCAAAACTAAATTGCCTCTTAGCTCAGTTGGGTAGAGCGTCGCTCTGATACGGCGGTGGTCAAAGGTTCGAATCCTTTAGTGGCAACTTGAAAAGTCGATATAGTTCAAGGGATAGAATGGCTGTTTTGTAAACAGCGGATATTGGTTCGATTCCAATTGTCGGCTCCAGATTTTATTAAAAAACAAGAGTTATTTGACATCGCGGGTATGTATTTTTGACTTGTAGCTTAATGGCGAGAGTTTCCCGCTTACATCGGGAAGGTGTTGGTTCGATTCCAACCGAGTCAACTGTGGCTGTGGCATATTGGTTTGCCGATAAGAATATGGCTCTTATTGATACGGGTTCGATTCCGGTCAGTCACCCTATTTGGGGTTTTGGGTTTTGAGTTTTGAGTTTTAAGTTTTGGGTTGCCCAACTCGAAACCCAAAACTCAAAACTCAAAACCCTAAAAAGTAAGTATAGTTTAATGGTAAAATTTCTGTCTTCCAAACAGTGGATGTCAGTTCGATTCTGACTACTTACTCTTCATAATTTGGCTTGTAGCTCAATGGTCGAGAGCAGCATTCTTATACAATGAAGGTCGTGGGTTCAATTCCTACCAAGCCAACGGATATGGTAACGAATATAGTTTCGTCGTTCAACGGAAAAGGATACTTGGATACGAACCAAGAGATGGGCGTTCGATTCGCTCCGAAACTACTTTTACCGATTTTGTCATTCTGAGCGCAGCGAA
>JANMYC010001229.1:0-1722 GCA_031381715.1 Saprospiraceae bacterium | reverse complement strand
AACATAGAGTCTATGCAGGCTTACATAGGCATTTTTCCAATGAACATAGAATTCATGTAGACCAAGACTTATTCGATACCAACGCAAATAAAAGAAATACAAACAAAGATAGCTGATACAGAAAAAGCCATCGATAAATTGGTGTATGGGCTTTATGATTTGACGGATGAGGAAATAGAATTGATTGAAAATCAAAAATAGGTACTCAGGTATAATTTTTAAATTAAAATGGGAGGTTAATAAATGAAGAGTGTTCTTTAAAGGCTTTTTACATATGCAAATAAATTAAAACGCGTCTAAAAGATTAAATGCTTTAAGTTGACAAGCGACGAGAACGATTATTAGAACAATGGTGGCAATATTTTTGATTTTTTTATCATCGGAATATAGTTATTTACGAGCCAAACAAGAACACCTCCAAGAAGAAGGACTAAGAATCCATTTAGTAAAGGCATAAGTTTTGTTTCAGCAAAGGTAAGCATTATTAAGGCTCTAAATTGTTACACAATTCCGAGGATATGTTACACAATTCACAGGTTTAAGCCAAAAATTGAGGTTTATACTGAGGGGGTAATAAAAAAGGTAGCATCTATATCATTACAACAGATGCTACCTATAAGCTAAGGACACAATTTTTAAAAAATTTATCTTGAAGTGCAATGAGTTAAAACCTGCCTGTTATGTCTTGAAGTAATGCCTTTTAAAAATGGATGGATGATTGTTCCATTTTTTAAGGGATAGGTTCTAATTGTATTATTAGGTTTTTCTGATTGATATTGTTTACTTCTACGCTGCATATTAATGTTACTTCATCACTTATCATAAAACCGCCCGTTTCAATAGCCAGATTCCAAGTCAGTCCAAAATCCTTTCTATTAATTTTACCAGTTACTTTAAAAACGGCTTTTCCATTGTCTAAAGAATCATGCGAGATTGATTCTGATACTATATTTAATTGTACATTCCGGGTAGTTCCTTTAATTGTTAGTTCGCCCCACATTTCGTGGTTACCAATCAAATCAGGTTTCCCCATTGTACTTGAAGTAAAAGTGATTTGTTTATGGTTTTGAATATCCAGAAAATCCGAACTTTTCAAGTGCTTATCTCTATCGATATTGCCCGTACTGATTGAAGAAGCATCTATCCACACATGAATCACAGCGGTAGTGAAGTCATCGTCAGTGGTGTAAATGCTGGCATCAAATGTCTTAAATGTACCTTTCACGTGCGAAACGACTAAGTGTTTTACTTTAAAGCCAATTTCACTGTTTTGTGGGTCTATTGACCATTTTATATCTTTTTTCATATAGCCCATGATTAATCGATGTTGAGATATTTAGGTATTAGGAGATTGAAATATTAATATTTAAAAACAATCTCGCAATATTTAAATATCAATTATTATAGTCCGTTCACTGAATTATAATACAAAGTTGAGCTTATTTGAAGGGATAAGTGTTACAAGACTTTTTAAAAAACTTACATCTTTCACACGTTTTGACTTTTCTCCAATTCTTTAAAGATTAAATTAATGACACCCCCTCAGTATTTTAAACAAACTACGGGCTAAAAATACTCTCGGCATTTTTAACCCGTAGCCCGTACATATTGTAATGTATTTAAAATCGGATTATAAGTTTATTGAAACGAATACTCGCTCGCTTATTGATGCGGAAATGGGTCTTTTTTATAAGATTCTGAAACCCAAAGTTGCTTGTACCC
>JANMYC010001226.1:0-12721 GCA_031381715.1 Saprospiraceae bacterium | reverse complement strand
ATAAAACGCTATTATTGTATTTTTAAAAATACTACCTTAAACTTTAGAAATAATAATGAAATGGAACTAAAAATTGATAAAAAAAAGTCTCTTGTTGTAAATCCTGAAAGCCCGACGGTGCAGGGTCTGATTAAAATGCTGGAACACAAGCGCTTGCGAGAACTCTTTTGGTTTGGAAAAATCACTTTTGAGGAACTTAATAAACAACTTATAGAAAAAGGAATTAATAAACAGTATGAGCACCCCTCTGCCGTATAGCTTCGCACACGATAATAATAAGTACATTTTTAAAACTGATAATTCAGTCGCTTACAGTATCGAGTTTACTGATGGCACACACTATTTTCTCAACCTACCACAGTATATTCCTGTTTTTGAATTTAATATCAAAATTTTAAATGTTGTTGACAGTATTGGACAACCCTACGATAAGCGCATTGAAGTCACTATTGTGAATATTTTAAGTACGTTTTTTGATAATAATAAAAATAGTCTCATCTATGTATGTGATAATCTCGACAATCGCCAACAAGTGCGCTATCGTAAATTTGATAGATGGTTTAAAAAAAACAAGACTGCATTAATTGAAAAGTATGATATTGATTTTTCTGTTTATGATACACAAATTCTTGCTTCGCTTCTTGTTCATGCTCACAATCCCAATAAAGAATTATTGGTTCGTTTATTTTTTGACATTTATAAATAATTGTTACTACCCAAGCCTTAACTAAATTCTGTATTGCTTTTACACCCAACCTTCACAAATCGCAATCCCCTCAGTATACTGATGTTTTGATGAAAAAAACATACCTTAATTTCCCCTTCTCAAAGATATTTTGATACCGCAATTTCACATTTTCCAGAAGAAATAGATAGATTTACATTTTTAATAAACGCCCTTTATATGAAAATAACTAACGTAGAAGCTTACTGGCTTCGTTGCCCAATACCAGCTGGAAAACAACACAAATCGGACTACGGTCTTTTAACGGATTTCGATATGACCCTCGTCGTCGTCACCACAGATACGGGGCTTCAAGGCTTTGGCGAGGCGAAGGCTGCCGTCGGGTCTTCAGGTGTGTGCTCGTCTATTGTTACTTGCGTTGAAAAAGAACTAAAACCGTTGTTAATCGGACAAGATGCCCGTCATATCTCTCGAATTTGGGAAATTATTTACAACGGCACGCGTGACCATTATGCCTTGAATAGAGGGCGTAAATTCCCCATTTTAGGTCGTAGAGGTTTGACCATTTCAGCGATGAGCGGTATTGATACAGCACTTTGGGATTTAAAAGGCAAAGCTTTGGGCGTACCCGTTGTGGAGCTTTTAGGTGGTGCGTGTCGGGATAAAATGCAATGTTATGCCAGTGGTGGTTGGGCAAATGCGGATAAGATTGGAGAACAACTCTTGGGGTATGTTTCAAAAGGTTTTCAAGGGGTAAAGATGAGGGTAGGGGTGATGGACGAAACGGTGAAAGAAAGCGTGAAACGCGTAAAAGCCGCTCGTGAAGCCTTGGGTGATAACATAAAATTGATGGCAGATGCACACGGTACTTTCAGTGTGCCCGAAGCCAAACAGTTTTGTCGAGGCGTGGAAGATTGTAATCTGTATTGGTTTGAAGAGCCAATTAGTCCCGATAATCGACATGGAACAGCCGAAGTGCGAGCCTCAACGGCTATCCCGATTGCTGCGGGCGAAAGCGAATATACCGCTTTTGACGTGCGGGATTTGATTGAAGTCAGAGCCTTAGATGTTGTTCAGCCCGATTCGGCTATTATTGGCGGCATTACGGAAGCGATGCGGGTGGCGCATTTGGCGCATACGTATCAGCTTGAACTTGCGCCGCATTGTTGGGGTTCGGCTTTTTCATTTATGGCGGGGGTGAATGTGGCATTTGCTGCGCCTTCGGCGGTGGTTATTGAATTTTCATTGGGTGGCAATCCGATGATGTATGATTTGGTGAATGAAAAAATAGAAGTTATAGATGGAATGATAGAAGCACCCAAAGTGGCAGGTTTGGGGCTTACGCCCAATTGGGATTTTGTGAAAGAATTCAAGCAGAAAGTTTGAATTTAACAACAAAGTACCCCCTCAGTATTTTGACCTCTGGAATCTGAAATTTGAAATTAAAAATGTTATAAAATGGCAAGAGCAGTAAAAATAAACCATGTTGCCCTCGTGGTGAGCAATCTCGAAAAGGCTTGCGAATTTTATGAGCATGAATTAGGTCTTGAGCCGATTCCTGCATTTCTATTTGATTACCCAACGGCTTTTTTCAAATTTAATGAAGAACAGCAATTGCACCTGACGGAGTGGGACGACACTTATTCTTTCAGAGGTCACGTCTGTGTACAAGTAGACGATATCAACGCTATATTTTTCAGAATGAAAGAGTTAGGTGTTATAGATATTAATCCGTGGGGTAAAGTGCGACAGTTGCCAGATGGTGCCATTCAGATGTTTGTGCGCGATCCTTCGGGCAATTTGGTTGAATTGTCATCAGTGCCCGGCAACTATATTGACCCTGCAATTTTTGAAGACGACCTCTATCAAGCAGGTATTTATGTATCGGGGCGCAATGATTTTAGGGGTTATAAATCTGAAAATGCGACATTGTATCATAAAACTAATGATAAATGATGAGTTATGAATGGTAAATGGTTTGATTATCAATAGTTTAACTAAAAATACTGAGGGGGTGTTTAACAAAATGAAAAATGTATTGCTTTTAGAAACCATAGCCGATGAAGCCTTAGAATTACTCGAAAAAGCGGAAAATATCCAAATTTTCATGGCTTATGGTGATGAACCTTTGGCAAAAATTATGGCTGAAAATACCATTCATGCCGTTATTACGAGAGGAAAAGGGCAAGTGAATAAGGCATTGATGGAAGCCTGTCCGCAGTTGCAAGTAGCAGCCCGTTGTGGCGTTGGGTTGGATAATGTGGATGTAAAGGAAGCGACTCTGCGTAAAATAAAAGTGGTCAATGCCCCGGGTGCAAATGCTTCTACTATTGCTGAACACACGCTTTCGTTGATGCTGATGTTACAACGCAATATGTACCAATCCATCAATGAAGTAAAAGCGGGGGATTGGGATGCCCGCATCCGTTTTCAAGGCGATGAACTCAACGGTAAAATTTTGGGCATATTGGGCATGGGCAATATCGGTAAAAAAGTTGCCAAATTGGCGGATGCTTTTGGTATGAAAGTGATTTATTGGAATCGAAGCAAGGTTAAAAATAAGTACAAATTTGTCTCTTTTGAAAAAGTATTAAGCCAAGCGGACATAATTTCAATTCATCTACCATACTTACCTGAAACCCATCATTTGATTGATGAAAAAGCTTTTTCGTTGATGCAACCACACGCAATACTCATCAACACGGCACGCGGAACGATTATTGACCAAGATATCTTATATAAATCCTTAGAGAATAAAATAATTGCGGGCTTTGGTGCGGATGTTTTAGCCGAAGAACCGCCACCAAAAAACGAACCATTACTGACCCACCCTAAAGCTCTTATTACTGCGCATGTTGGCAGCCTTACAGCGACGACTTATACTAAAATGTGCGTTTCGACAGTCAATAATGTTTTGGCTATTTTAGCCAATAAAGAACCGCAAATGGAGAGTGTTTTTAATAGAAACGCGCTTTAAAATGGGTAAAATACTGAGGGGGTACTACTAAACTATTTCCAAATCTGTTTTTTAGGGATAAAGTAAAAAATAAACTACCCAACTAAGTTCTTCTATTTCCCTTACTCTACGTTAAATTGCTTTTAAATAATTCATTATTTCTCAATCAATTTGCCTTGATTAAGAAAAATATAAGAACCAATTTGGGTAGTTTATTTTTTACTTTATCCCTTAATTAAAATAATTAGAGCAGAGTAAATTTTACATCATTAAGCAATAACGATGATATTACCGTTGAAATGGCTTCTACTGAAACGTGTAGAACAGCTAATACAGCCGTTTCAAGTACCATAAATATGACTGTAAATGCCATTTGTACTTATACTTGGACTGGTGCGACTTCAAGCAATTGGACGACGCCGACCAACTGGATACCAAACGGCGTACCTACAAGTACAGATGACGTGATAATACCCGCAACTCTGAATAAACCCATGTTGCCTTCAGGTCAAATTATTCAAAATCTTAGTTTGACGGGAGCGAATAAAATTATGTTGGGTGATTATAATCTTTGTGTGAATAGTATAACGGGTGGTAGTAGTACGGCTTATGTAGTGACAGATGGAACTGGTAGTTTGACCATCAAATCACTGTCCACCACATCTCCAACGTTCTTTCCAATTGGTGCTACTGAAACGTGTTATGACCCCCTCAGTATTCAGCCATCCAACAGTGTAAACTTTACAGTGAGTGTTAAAGCGAAGGCTGCAAAAGCTGATTTTACGGGCACTATTGCTGATTTTAATAAAGTCATGCCGCGTCAATGGGATATTACGCCAACTGGTACGGCGGGTTCAACTGAGTTAACGTTTATTGATTGCGGACCAGGTTTGACTATTAATGCACCAAGGGTTGGGCATTTTAAGTCAAATAATACATGGGAGGAAATTCCTGCAACATATAATGCAGGTATTTGGACAGCTACCACGTCGTCTTTTTCACCATTCGGAGTAGGAGAGCAGGGAGGGTTTGTGCCTTTAACACCACTACCTGTTGAATTGCTTTCGTTCAAGGGTCAAAATATAGGTACAGCCAATATATTGAGTTGGGTAACTTCAAATGAACAAAACAGCCTTTATTTTGAAATTCAGCACAGTGTCAATGGCGTTGATTTTGAAACAATCGGTAAAATATCGGCAGCAGGGGAGAGCAATACGAATAAAAAGTATGATTTTACCCATAGAAATCCAGCGGCTATTACGCATTATTATCGTTTAAAAATGGTAGATAAAGATGGAGGTTATAAATACAGTTTAGTCATAAGTATTAATAACGTGGGTAATAATGCTGCTGAACCTGTTTCACTTTATCCAAATCCTACGACTAATAATGTGACGATAGCGACACCTGATTACTCAAATGCCATGCGCCTGTACAATGCGAGTGGGAAGTTGGTGAAAAGCAGTAATTTTACACCTAACGAAATCGATATGAGCACATTACCCGCGGGTGTTTATTTCCTTCACGTTGGTAAAGACGTTTTAAAAGTAATAAAGCAATAATCTAAGCGATTGGATAAAAAAATAACCCCCTCAGTACTGAACTATTGAGGGGGCTTTTTTATGTTTATTTTACTTTTAAAATAATATTCAAACTATAGCGTAGAACTCCAGTTCCTCAAAAATATAATAGTCCAACAAAATCTACTTCTATAATTTAAAGTATACTATTTTAGTGGCTCAAGTTGAGTGTGCTGCTTCAAACTTTTTAGTCGCATCTGTTACATTTTCATAAATTTCAAAGGCATATTGCGCCCGTAGCCTTCGGAGGTTTGAATAAAATACATGCCTGACTTCTCGTGCCTAACGTTGAAATTGAGGCGATTGATGCCTATTTCGATGTGCCAAGTTTCTGTTTTGACCACTTTCCCGAGTGTGTTATAGAAATTAATAACCATTTCTTTTTCCACCAAACTTTCCATTGCTAAAACGATTTCATCTCTTGCTATGGTGGGCGAAACGGATTGAATAGCTATTGGGATGCTCTGCTCATGGTTAGTGAGATTCAATTGTGCAGGCTCAAAGGGTACTAGTTTTAAAAATTGATGATAAATTGTTTTCCTGCAGTTCTACAAGAATAAGAACCCCACAAAGGTCAGAGGTGTGAACACACAAAATCCGTCAATCATGTAGCATTTTCCCTCAAGATGGATAGTGAAGGGTGGTCAATCCGTCAAAAACAGATAAGCGGTACGTACTCTCGAAGGTTTTTAAAACTTATAAACAACATCCGATTTGGAGAAGTTTCCAGCCGTCAATTTGACATAATAAGCACCTGCTGGTTTTTCACCAAGCTCTGAAATAGAATAGGTGAACGACAACTGTTGTGGTTGCCATTTCTTTTGAAACACAATCCGCCCTAACACATCCATAATTGTTAAGTCTATTTCCTTCATTTCAGACAAATTGCCTTTGACAGTAATATCGGAAGATGTTGGATTGGGATATACCTCGAAATGAACAAGGGGACTATTCAAAGAGCTTACGGCGTTTATGATAGACGCTGGACCAGAAGGGTTGTATCCGTCTAATCTCAAATCTACGGGGGGCATCCAAGTATTGGCTTCACTGAATATTTTTTTCATAAAATCAGTGCGTTGCGTATTATAAGCTCTCAATCCGGGATAAGTATAACTGGGTGCATTGCTATTAAACCAGTTCTGTGTATCGAAACAAAAACATTCTGAACTTTTGTTTCTTTCAGCATTACACATGTTATTGGTGTCGATAACCGCTATCCAATTGCACAATTCCTGTAACGCATGCGTAAACTCATGTACGCCATGGTCAAACCTTCTGAAAGTTTTATCTAATGGACGATTGGCGATGCCTGTTTTGTTGGTCAACTCTTCTGATGCTAAAATCCATTTTTTAGAGTTTTTATAACCCGCCGAACCGCGCAATCTGCCCATATCATAAGAAGACAGTCCCCCTACTAAGAAGAATTGCTTGGGTACAGCACTATTCAGGTCATTTTTATTGATAAGAATGAGACTTTGCCCTTTCATGACATCCAGTGTTTTGATAAGGTTGGGATCTACTTTGGTATCTGAAGGTTTTGGTTTGATGACAGCATTCATCATGTTATCGACGATAAAATAATAATTAACTATCGCCCAGTCGCTGCTTGTATTGGTCGCAAAGACTGTTACACCATTCGTCGCTTTCAGGAATTTGTTGTATGCTGCACCTATTGCACTTGCTGATGTGTTCAAACTGACATTTGGATTGTCCAGATAGTGCAAATCCAAGTTAGCTCGGGTAGGCAATGGGAGGAAATAATCTTTAACCATCTGATTGAACTGAAATACCCAAGTCTGATTTTTATTGCCCACAGAAGGGCTTTCTGTTTGTACTGCATTCGTGTAAGACAAGGTTTTCGTTGCATTTGCTCCTGTCAGTTGGTAGGCATTTGTACCATACTTGGCAATATCGGATTGTTTTATGTCCCATTCTTTCGCGCCTTGTCCAGCAACAAAGGTGAGTGTGCCTGCGGCTGAAACTAAAAGAGGAAAGCTCTCCCCCTTAGCCATATTTATCAGTATCCGTTTGCCGCCGCCAATGTCTTTGGTACGCCAAAGAAATCGGTCGCAATTGCCCGTAGCAGGAATTGATTCCATCAGGAGTAAGCCATTAGCGTCAAATGTCAGTGCTTTCTTTTGGTCGCTTTGAATGGCATTACTTTCTAATAAGGGTTTAGATTGCATAAAAAACCAAAACCCCTCATCCATCATTTCAGGACTTACGCCTACATATTTAGGGGTTAAATTAGCCCAACTTGCGCCATTCCATCTTTGGTAATTTCCTTGTGGGTCAATCTTAATGAGTTGATTATCATTGTCTTGCAATAATTTTGCATTCGTACCGATTGATATAGCTTGGTTTGCCGCACTGATTGCCCAAACAGTGTTGTCTGACTGCTTGATATAGTACGTTGTGTTATTGACAGTGATGATTTGCGCGATGTCTAACCAGTTGTTCGTGCCAAGATTGCTGTAGAGTTTGACTTGGCTATTTATTTGATGGGCAAGGATTTGTCCGTTTTCGCATCGGAGCACATCACACCCCGAAAGAATTTGAGTGTTGCCATCATACACCAAATCTCCGTTTAGAGCAAGTGTTTTTTGTTGGCAAAACAGCATTTGTTTTACATAATCGGTGTTGAAATTTCCATTGAGAAATACCTTGGGCTTGGTTTGCCCAAATTTTTTGATAGCCAAAACTTCATCTTGTGTTCCGTCTCCTGTGTTCGTATTGGTGACATAACCCCAATATTTATTGAACGATTCAACACCCGTAGCGAAAACGGAGGAAGTAGTGCCCGTCACTTCGTACAATACACTATCTCTTAGAGTAAAATTCCGCTTAACACCATTAATCGTTACAGTTTCAGTTTGAGTTACCAATAGGTCATAAGTCCCTTTGGCAAGTTGCCAGCCATCTACTACAATATAATAAGTACCTGCATCAAGATTCTGAGTGATAGTAGATTCTCTTGTTCCCGAATTGCCGCCTCCCGAGGCAATAAAGTCATTGTTATTGCAAGACCTAAGTAAAATAAGGTCTAATGCAACAGATTTATTACTGAGTTTGATGGAAACACTACCGCCTGTCCATTCTAATTTGTGTACCACCTCTGGTCCGGTCAATTGCCACCAAGGGTCATTGTTATAAGTAGATACGTTGTTCCTACTGTTGGTCGTATTACCTTGTATGGTTCTTCCGATAGAAACCAAAGCTGCGTTATTACAGTCAAGCTGGGCATTTGCCGGGGACGCAAATAGGGCAGTAAAAATTAAAGCGCAGAAAAGATTTAGATTTTTCATTTATTAAAAGTTTTTTAGGAACAAGTAAATAATAAAGTATCATTTACTTATTCATGATGTTGAGTAAATTTTTTAAAAAATGATAATGCCTACTCTTTAAGAATTTTCGGCTTCGACCTATTCTTATCTGAGGGGTGGCAAAAATAAACGAGGCAGCCTTACAAAAAAGAATTTTATAAAGCCACCCCGGTTGTTTTTTTGTTTTTCATTAGGAATTTCTATCGTGTACATCACAACGCCCTATGAACTTTTGAACGGGGTCGGTAACGACTACGAACAATTGGTATTGGACATTTTACGCCTAAAAAAATCCTATTTGTCACCAGGCCATTTTACGCCGAGGACATCAGCACTGAAAGTAGCAACGGGCACTTTTTTACCATTTACCATCCTAAATACATCCCATGTTAAATTGATGGGGCCACCTACTTTGTCTTGTTGAGCAGAAAGTGTATAAGTGTCGCCGATTTGCAAGGTATTGGCCTGACCGTTTGGCAAAACACCCAAGCCAGCTACGACAGTTTTTTGGGGAAACCTTTTTAAAAGATCCTGCCAAACAGGTTTGTCTGGGGACCACTGCAAAAATGCCTGTGTTTTTCTGTCTGCACCTTGGGAAAGCATAAACGTAAGATACTTATTGCCTGCGGGCAGGCTTTTTACAGTCGTTACAGTGGGCGTGTAAAGGGTTGACTCAATAACATCACCTTGTTTTAAAGCGTAAAGTTTAAAGTTGGCATTGCCCGTTTGGTTTACGCCATAGACAAGATTATTCTTACAAATCACTTCCAATTTCGGATAAGTTTTAGTTTGTTGGGCTTCAACATTTTTAAAAGAAAGAATTGCAATACATGCAAACAAAAGGATTTTAAAATTTTTCATTTTTATTATTTTAAAAATTGATTGCCTACTCTTTAAGGATTTTCGGCTTCGACCTAATCTTATTCTCTATAAGAACCCCACAAAGGTCAGAGTGATGAACAGACAAAATCCGTCATCTGTGTAGCATTTTCCGTCAAAATGGAGAGGGAGCGGTGGTCAATCCGTCAAAAACGGTAGAAATCGAGGTTTTTTTATTTAGGGGAGGCAAAATACTGAGGGGTTTGACTCAAGATTTGGTCAAAAGCACCCCCTCAGTATTTTCAAAACAAATCAGAAGGCAATTTCCCGAATCTTTGTTTGAAACTACGGGAGAAAGAACGGGTATCGGCATACCCAACTTTTGAAGCCACTTGTGTTATGGAATCATACTGCCGATTTTCCAATAAATGGCGGGCTTCATTGAGCCGAATCTCTTGCAGATATTGGACGGGCGTAAGTCCTGTTAAGCGTTTCAATTGGCGCAACAAAGTAGATTCACTCATATAAAATGCCTCTGCGAGCATGGAAACAGAGAGGACATCGGAAGCAAAGTTTTTTTGGACATATTGCTCGAAGTTTTCCAACCACATGCGGTCGGGTTCAGAAATGAGAGGTGTGGGTTTCTCGGGTTCTTCTATATCGGAAAGCACTTCTTTTTCTCGAACAGCCTTGTTTTTCAAAAGGTTTTCAATTCTAACGATCAATTCTTCTTCGTCAAAAGGTTTGAGCAAATAGTCATCTACACCGATGCGTAAAGCCGTCAATTTGTCTCGAATATCCGCCCGCGCGGTAAGCATGACGACGGGAATTTGTTGGAAAAACGGGCGGTCTTTCAATACTTTGAGTAATTGAAAACCGTCCATGACGGGCATCATAATATCCGACAAAATAAGTTGCGGCAATTGTTGTTTGGCTTCTAACTCTTGGAGTAAATCCAATGCTTCAAGCCCATTTTTGGTTTCTAAAACTTGGTAATTTGACCCCCTCAGTATATCGGCAATGTAGGTGCGTAAATCGTGGTTGTCTTCAACAATTAAAATGGTTTTGGTGCTTGGGTTAGAGGGTAGGCTTAGGAGGCCTTGAAGGCTTCCTAAGCCTGTGACGACATTTTCCTCAGTATTTGGAACAAATGGCACAAGATTTACGTCCCGAGTGCTCGGGAGAAGATTTTGTAAATCAACATCCTCTTCACCAACGCCTAACACTTCCTTTTTCGGAAATTCAACATAAAACTGACTGCCTTTACCATATTCGCTTTCTACCCAAATCCTTCCGCCCATAACGTCCGCTAACTCCCGACACAAAGCCAAACCAATGCCCGTACCGCCCTCAATCGGAGCATCCGCTTGATTGGTTTGATAAAAACGATTGAAAACATGAGGCAAATCGTCGGGGTGAATGCCGCGCCCCGTATCGCTAACGGTAAGACGCAGGACATTTGAGAAATCTTCTATTTTAACGGAAATAGAACCACCGCGTGGCGTGAATTTCAAGGCATTAGACAGCAAATTGTTGACTATCTGGGTCAACTTCTCTGCATCAATACAGAGCCGCAACCGTTCTGCCGCCTTGTATTCCAATTGGTAATGAATCCCTAAATACTCGGCGTGACTCTCAAAAGCACTGACCAAACGGCTGATAAAAGGTTGAAACCGCACCGTCGTTTCTTGAACTTTCATCTTGCCCGATTCCAATTTGCTCAAATCCAGTATTTCG
Organism: Saprospiraceae bacterium; assembly: GCA_031381715.1. Classification (GTDB taxonomy): domain Bacteria; phylum Bacteroidota; class Bacteroidia; order Chitinophagales; family Saprospiraceae; genus JAAFJT01. The sequence goes on along the minus strand of JANMYC010001226.1, from coordinate 1,621 downwards.
TTCACCAATTTTAGCAAATTCTGGGCGTTGGTGTGTGCCAATTGAGCATTGGTCAATGCGGCATTGTCCAAACGGGCATTTTTCAACAATATACTGAGGGGGCCTAAAATCAGCGTCAACGGCGTGCGTAACTCATGGCTGATATTGGCGAAGAAGCGCGTTTTTGCCACATCAAGCGTTCTCAACTGCGCTTCTTGTTTCTGCGTCATCTCATTGGCTTTGCGTAGTTTTAGATAATAATAAGAGAGTGCCGCAGCAAAGAGGAGTATCAATAAACTAATTATCAAAATTCCATTTCTTTGTTGGGTTTGTTTGGCTATTTGGGTTATTCTTTTTTCATCATTGTAGCGAGCATCTACTTCTGCGACTTTATAGTTTTCCGTTTTTTTAACCCAATCCAATTCCATGGCATTTCCTTTATTCAAATAAAACCACGCAGAATCGGTTTGCCCCAACGATTTGAGTAGGTTGCCTCGAAATTGATACACAGTGTAGTGGATATTGGTTCTTTCATAACCTTCTGCAACGGCTTTATTTACATCTATGATTGTAGAATCATTAAAAGCCAATGCCAATTGGATTTTATTGTAATCATAATAAACACGGGATATGTTATTGTACATAATCGCAGATACCGCATAAACTTTTAATTTTTGATATACCCTCAGCCCAGCAAAACCGTGTTCCAGTTCTTTCTCATAAGATGTTTTCCGTAACAACAAAAGCATAAGCATGTGAGCCGTGGCTTCCGCCATGTCTGATTTAAATTGGGGAGCCGTACGCAGTGCTTCCTGTGCATAAAACATAGCAGAATCTTTATTTTCCGTAAAGACTCTATAATATGAGGACATTCTAACGGCAAAAGCAGGATAAAGAGCGTCCTGTCCGTAATGGCTAATGGCATATTGAGCCTGTTGCAAATTTTCAAAAGAGTGACTACGCCGCTCCATGCTTTCATGAAGAAGTGCCAATGCAATACAGCTTTTGGTGAATAAGTCCCATAAAAGTTTTTCACGACTCCGTTCCTTCACGTGCAGTAGTATCTGCATCGCTAATGAATCGTGGTCGTCGTGGTCTAAAGCCGTGCCTTGCGCGAGTTGCACGGTCAAACCAAAGGGGGAGTCGAGTTGGTTTTCTTTTTTTACCACCTCCATTAATTGCGCTACAACAATACGGGCTGTATCATTTCTGTAGGCTTCAATAAAAGCATTCGCTTTCGCTAAATCCTGTTGCATCCAATCGGTATTGGGGCGTTCTTGGGTATAGGTAAAAGGGTGCGTTGCCCAAAAGAAAAGTAAGGTTAAAACGGTGGTTCTAAGGGTATATATCATATGTTTGTTAAAGTGTAAAAGTGTGATATTGTTTATTTTAAATATGTGTATAATATCCTTTTTTAAGCTGGTAATCATTGGGAAGTAAAATAAGCTAATTTTATGTAAATGTATTCAAGGGCGAAAAATATTACTTACCAATTTTAACACCATTGGACAATATTTTAGGACAAGACACCGCACTACAGTACGGTTTCACTCTTTTTTTAATCACATTTTCTATATTAGCCACTTTTAGTGGTCAACTATTTATAGGACAAGACATGAAGTGAATTTCCTACATTTAACAT
>JANMYC010001139.1:0-1658 GCA_031381715.1 Saprospiraceae bacterium | reverse complement strand
CACTCAGATAATAAAGCAGAACGCGGATGTTCGGAAGTGCGCCCATTTAGTAAAAAAAAACATTGGTTTTCAAGCCAAAGGAAGTAGATAAATAGATGTTTAAAGATATATTTAAAAAAGGGTTTGACAGATTGTCAAACTATTTTTTATGTGCTAATTTTTGGGATAAAATGCTTTTTTTATGTTAAAATACTGAGTTATACATGAAACGGGGTAAAATCCCGCTTTTACTGAGGGGGTATTTGCGCGCTAACTCTTTGAGGGTTTTGAACCCTCAAAGAGTTTTATATGAAATATCACGTATCTTAATGGTTTATGAAAAGCGGGATTTTACCCCGTTTCATATATACGCTACATTCAAGAACTTTTGGGGTATGAAGACATAAAAACAACTGAGCGATACACCCATATTACTGACGTACATCGCTCAAAATTAAAATCACCTTTGGATGATTTATAGAGAATATACTTGCAACTGTGGGGGTATGGGGTTGTTCTGTGAAATGAAAGAAAGGCATCCGTTCTTAGTTTAAACAAAAAGAAGTATAAAAAATTAAAATTATGAAAGACCTAAATAAATTGGAAAGCATTACTTTTACAGTTCAATAGACATCTCCAAACCAAGTAATAAGAAAACAAAAAAATGGGAATAAACATTTATATAGAAAGTATTTTTAATGTGACAAATAGAGGTTATTTTATAGCTGCAAAGTGTTTAGAAGAAAAAAAAGAATTCTGGGTAACAGAAAATTCAAGGCTTGGAAATATTAAGATAGATAAATTGTTCGATATTCCAAGAGTAATTGATAATGAAGGAAATCAAAGAATGGATTTATACTTCTTTCATATCAAGAATGAAGATGATAAAGATAAATTGAAACAAGGAGAAATAGTACAATTGTTACCTGCAAATAGAATCGAATTTTTAATGCCTTGGGTACAAATCAATGACTTAAATGGCTATATTGAAGAAGAACTTAAAAGGGAATTAAATGAAGAACATATCTTATTTGGAAAAGCCGTTAAAGAAATTGCAAGAAGACAAGATTGCGATGATGTTCTATTCAAATTGGAAAATGAAGAATATGCTGTAGTACATTTAACATATAGTGGAAAAAAAGAGAATTCAAAAGACTACCCTGATACACAAATTTTTAAGCATTGGACTGAGGTTTACGAAAAAGTAATAATTGAAGATAATAAGGAATATGAAGACTAAATCAGACAATAAATAATGAACATTCAGATAGATTTAGCAAGGTTTCGGTAGATAATTGGTTGATATTCAGATATATTTGACGAAATTTCGGGCGATAGATAAAGAAAAACAAGTAAAAATGGGCTAAAATACTGAGGGGGTAAACCAATCAAGACTTTGACCCAAAAAAACAAAACTGGATTTGACAGAAAAAATGCACAATTACGTGTTGAAGAAAATGCCTTCATCGAACACTTAAGCCAGTAGATAAATAGACGTTTAAAAATATACTTCAAAAGGGGTTTGGCAGATTGTCAAACCCTTTTTTCATATGCATTTTTAAGTAAAAAAAGCTTGTTTATAACGAAAATACTGAGGGGGGTTAAAATATAAATTCCCTTATTTTTCATTCCTAAAAAGCGTGTTTCCAAATCATTTGTAGAAAAAAGGCTTCTTTTTT
>JANMYC010001138.1:0-2535 GCA_031381715.1 Saprospiraceae bacterium | reverse complement strand
CACTCAGATAATAAAGCAGAACGCGGATGTTCGGAAGTGCGCCCATTTAGTAAAAAAAAACATTGGTTTTCAAGCCAAAGGAAGTAGATAAATAGATGTTTAAAGATATATTTAAAAAAGGGTTTGACAGATTGTCAAACTCTTTTTTTATGTGCGTTTTTATGTTAAAATACTGAGGGGGTAACATATAAATTCCCTTATTTTTTATTCCTAAAAAGCGTGTTTCCAAATCATTTGTAGAAAAAAGGCTTCTTTTTTTTGTAACATCTACACTTATGACTAATTTAACACGAACTAAACAATTCTTCTATTTTAAAACTACATGACCAATGAATCTTTCAATTATTTATAAAATCTTATTCACTGTTCCCCTTTTGGTTTTTATGTCCATTTGGGATAAGACAGTACCTAAATCAAGTTTTACTCCATCCAACCAAATCGTCGGAGATTCCCTCTCAGAGGAGCAAAAACGTTTACCCGAAAATGCCGTTCAAAACCTCAAAATTACTGAGGGGCTGCAAGCTCAACTTTTTGCATCTGAGCCCATGATGACCAACCCAACGAATATCGATGTGGACGATAAAGGACGGGTTTGGGTATGCGAAGCCTTCAATTACCGCCCCGATATTACGGGCAATGCGACCAATAAAGAAGGTGACCGCATACTTATTTTGGAAGATAGCGATGGCGATGGCAAGGCAGATAAAAGTACCGTTTTTTATCAAGGTTCTGAAATAGAGTCACCGCTCGGTATTTGGGTTATGGGTAACCAAGCCATTGTTTCACAAAGCCCTTACGTTTGGCTTTTTACCGACGATAATGGCGATGATAAGGCGGATAGAAAGGAAATCCTGATGCAAGGCATGGGCGGCAAGCAGCACGACCACGGTATGCACGCTTTCACATTTGGTCCCGACGGTAAGTTTTATTTCAATTTCGGTAACGAAGGGCAGACTTTAAAAGATAAAAACGGCAATACCCTCAAAGACAAAGAAGGCAACGATATTTCATTGAAAAACTATAAAATGGGGATGGTGTTCCGTTGCAATCCCGATATGTCTGAAATAGAGGTTTTAGGCAATAATTTCCGCAACAATTACGAAGTGGCGGTGGATAGCTACGGCACAATGTGGCAATCCGATAATGATGATGATGGTAATAAAGGCGTTCGCATCAATTATGTCATGGATTATGGTAATTATGGTTATACCGATGAAATGACCGGAGCCGGTTGGCAAGCCAATCGCACGAATATTGAAGAGGAAATTCCTCGCCGCCACTGGCATCTAAATGACCCCGGCGTTGTACCTAATCTTTTGCAAACGGGTGCAGGTTCGCCTACGGGAATGTGCATTTATGAGGGAGATTTGTTGCCCGAAGTTTTCAGAGGTCAAATGATTCACAGCGACGCTGGTCCCAATGTGGTGCGCTCCTACCCCGTTACCAAAGATGGTGCGGGCTATAAAGCCTCCATTGTCAATATTTTAGAAGGTGTCGGCGATCAATGGTTTCGCCCTTCGGATGTATGCGTCTCGCCCGATGGCTCACTTATGGTGGCGGATTGGTACGACCCAGGCGTGGGCGGGCATCAAGCGGGCGATTTGAATCGGGGACGCGTTTTTAGAGTCGCACCGCCTAAAACCATATACAAATCGCCGGTTTATAATTACTCAAATACTGAGGGGGCTATTGCAGCATTGCAAAATCCAAACCTTTCCGTCCGTTGGAAAGCGTGGATGGCTTTAAATAAAATGGGTGAATCGGCTGAATCTTCACTTTTAAAATTGTATAATGAAGCCTCTAATCCACGCATGAAAGCACGCGCGTTTTGGCTTTTAGCAAAAGGTAAAAATGGCGATAAATACATCGAAATGGCTTCAAAAGATGCCAATTCTGATATTCGCATCGCTGCCATTCGAGCTGCTCGCCAAAGTAAAACGGATATTATTCCGCTTTTAAAATCACTCGCCAATGATAAAGATGCGCAAGTACGTCGTGAATGTGCCTTGGCTTTGAGGCACAATAAAGACCCTTTTGCTCCTGAATTATGGAGAGGTTTAGTCAAGCAATATGATGGAAAAGACCGTTGGTATTTGGAGGCTTTGGGCATTGCTGCTGACAAGCAATGGGATAGATTTATGGAAACCCTCTTAGGCAATTACCTATCGAGCGATGAAGAAACGCAGGCAAATATCATGAAAAACATCGTCTGGCGTTCTCGCGGTGAAAAGACCGCTACCCTTTTAGAATATTATATTGACGATAAAGATGTTCCATTAAAAGACCGTCTCCGCTATTTCCGAGCCTTCGATTTTATTCCAAGCAAGAATAAATCGCAAGTTTTATTGGATATTATTAAAAACACTGCTAAAACTGAACCCGCAATTTCGCCCGTCGCGTTGCGGCATTTGGATGCGGATTTTGTTAAAACCAATCCCGAGGCGAAGAAGATATTGTGCGCCACAATGGCAGATTTAAAAGGAAAAGAATACATCGAGTTTGCGAGCCGTTATGCTTTAGTCGAGGAACAGCCCC
>JANMYC010001116.1:0-3844 GCA_031381715.1 Saprospiraceae bacterium | reverse complement strand
ATACTTTAAAAGCTCTTTTTAAAGATATGAATATGAGTGAAAAGGAAATTTCGGAAGTGAAAATTTTTACGAGCGGAGGCGGTACCCACAACCCACTTTTAATGAAATGGATAAAAGAACTATTACCCTCTCCTCTATATTTTACAACTTCTGAACTAAACATTAATCCTGATGCCAAAGAAGCCATCCTTTTCGCCATTCTCGCCAATGAGTGTGTGGCGGGTGGAAATACTTCTTTTGGCAACCGAGAAGGCGTGCCAAGCGTCGCCATGGGTAAAATTAGTTTTCCAAATTAGCGGTTTTTAAAAAGGATATTGTTTTCATAATTTCATTGTGCAATACAACATCCCCCCTCAGTGTAGGCACTGATTTTCTGTACATTTCCTTCAAATTATGAATCTTTTCCGACGATTTTAAGGGCATTCTGAAATCAAGGGCTTGCATGGCTACCATCCACTCTATCGCCAGTATTCGCTCCACATTTTCTACCACTTTATAGCATTTTGTCGCCGCATTCGCCGCCATGCTCACATGATCTTCTTGTCCATTACTACTTACAATACTATCCACCGAAGCAGGTGTACACAATTGCTTGTTTTGGCTGGCTATGCTCGCCGCCGTATATTGGGCAATCATCATTCCCGATTGCAAACCGCCATTTTCAGTCAAATAAACGGGCAAATCTCGCTGACCTGAAATGAGTTGAAATATGCGCCTTTCTGAAATACTGCCTAACTCGGATAAAGCAATTGCCAAAAAATCCAAAGCTAAAGCAATGGGTTGAGCATGAAAATTCCCTCCCGATAATATCTCATCCGCTTCCGAAAATAAAGTTGGATTATCCGTTACGGAGTTAATTTCTGTTAAAATCGTTTTTTCAATAAAATTAAAAGTATCCGCACTGGCACCATGTACTTGTGGCACACATCGAAAAGCATAAGGGTCTTGCACCGCTTTTTTCTCAGATTGAGCAATTTCAGAACCTTCTAATAATTCACGAATCTCTTGAGCTACTTGAATTTGTCCCGCGTGTGGTCGTATTTGATGGAGTTTCGCGTCAAAAGGTTCGGTTTTACACATAAAAGCATCTAATGAAATGGCAGCATTAAGATTGGCAATTTTTAACAGCCTTTTGGCTTCTAAAATGCACCAAACAGCATAGCCCGTAGAAAATTGCGTTCCGTTGAGCAAAGCCAAGCCTTCTTTTGCTTCTAATTTTAAAGGAGATAGGCTTTTTTGCTTCAAATACTGAGGGGCCTCTATTTTTTTATTTTTAAAATACATATTACCTTCTCCTATTAAAGGCAGGCTCAAATGTGCCAAAGGTGCTAAATCACCCGATGCTCCCAACGAGCCCAATTGAAAAATGACAGGCAGGGCATTATCGTTGTACATCCTGATGAGCCTTTCCAGTGTCTCTACTCGAATGCCAGAATAGCCATAAGCAAGGCTTTGAATTTTGAGCAATAAAATGATTTTGACAACCTCTTGAGGCACTTCGTCGCCCAAGCCACAGGCATGAGAGCGCACTAAATTCTCTTGTAAAGTCGTGATTTCAGAATCAGAAATGCGGATATTGCACAATGAGCCGAAACCCGTATTAATGCCATAAAAGGGTCTATCTGACTCTTTAAGTTTTTTATTTAAAAATTGGTAGCACCCCTCAGTATTTTCACGCGATTGAGGCGAAAGAGCCAGTGGAATTTGGGTTTTGAGGACGGTTTTTAAGGTATCAAGAGTCAAATATTTTGGGCTGATAAAATGAAACTTAGACATTTAGGTTGATGCTTAAAGTTAGCTGATTTAAATTTCACCTTTAAAACAACTTAAAATTTATGAAATTTGGTTAGGAAAAACGCTTGAGTAGTGCTTTTAGGCTTGGATTTTATTGATTTAACGTGATGGGTTCGTGTTTAGATTCAAATTTAAAAAGCCTATTCAATGTAAAACTACTAATTGAATAGGCTTTTTTATTAAAAACGATAAAAATATGATGCATTTCCTTCATCAAGCCAATGGCATGACTGAGTGGGCGCTTTATTGAATTTTTTGAGCGCCTTTACGCGTTTTTATTTTATCTACAATATATTTTCCGACGTCTTGACCTTGTTTTATGCCATTTTCACAAGCAGGGCGATAGTGAATTCCCGCATACATACGGCTCACCGCAGCTTGTTCAGCGGCTTCATTAAAAGATTTAAACGTGCGCACATCCATGCCGAATTGGACTTCGGTACTATCCGTAAATCCTACGTTACTACCCCAAATACTATTTAAAATTGTAGAAGCAGCACCCGAAAATACGCTGTGACCGCTTGAATATTCAGGAAAAGGCGGGGTTACGATAATAGGAACCCAATCAGGCGCAATGTATTTACTGATGTAAGTTTCTGGGCGAATGACTTCTGAGCGAAACTTTTCATCCCAACAACTAATACTTGCATCGAACTCCGCAATTGCCAATTGAGCATAAGCTTCGGCTATATCATATAAGCTTTTTTTCAACTGCCTTGAGACATACATATTGATATGCAACCAATGCCCTGGCGGGGTAACTTTTTTAATCACAAAATTAACATGCCCTGCATTGGTTGTTGAAGCAGGGCTATCGTCCCAATAACGTCCGATTGCGATGCGTTCGGGAGTAGAATCTGCCACAGTTTTATACACTTCATAAGCCTCTTTGTAAAACTTACTTGATTTGGAAGAGTCGAATGGTGTAGCAGGGAGCGGCTTAAATTGAGCCGCCGAATCCAGCACCATCGGTCGAATTTTATTCCAATGTGGCTCTAAAGCATCGGCATAATCAGGGGCAGTGGGTCGCCAGCGAGCAGGATTATTGGGCGTAACAGTGTATTTCGGCATTGACCGCGTTTGAGCGTAATTATCCTTTGTTGACCATTTGATAATTGCACCTCCAACGGTATCGCCATAAGCCAATGAGCGTTCAAAAACGTCTTTGGGAATACCAATATCTTTCATTTCTTTTAAAACCCTTTTCTCAAAAGCTTCGATACTGTCTTCAGAAAAAATGAGTTTTTTACCTACTTTCAAATAAGCTTTTATACCCGCTACTGGATAACAATATTCCTTACCAGCATCGGGCTGAGGTAATGCCGATAAACCATTTAACTGTCCTCCCATACTATTAAAAACGCCAGTATGAGGGTTCATTGCCTCATAAGCGGCTACGTGTGAGTAGGCATAAATACGAGAAGCAATCATCGGGGGAAATAAATCGTGCTTGATTACAGAAGTTAAATAAAGCATCGAACGGTGCAGATACTCAGCATTGGCTGCTTCTTGTTGAAAATTCGGATTCTTCTTTTCACAACCAGTCATTAGACTCATCAAAAGGAAAAAGCAAATGAAGGTTCTTAAAATTTTAAATTTATACATTCTCATAAAGTTTTAATTAAAACAGTAATAAAGGTGCAAAATTAAAAAATATAATGAGTAGATAAGGATGATATTCGTCAATTCCTCTTTATTTAAAATGATACTATTTTAAATTTAAAATAAAATATTGGGCAATTAATTGTTTTAAAATAATTTGTTTTATCATTGCGCCAAATTTTATTGAAATATGAAACTCAAACAAAACAGATTTTTTCTACTGCCTTTCTCCGTAATCATCTCCATTATTTTTAGTGGGTGTATTATTTTCAGCTTCCCGATTCCCAATTTGCCCTCTCCCGAAGTACCCCATCAAGGCAATAAACCCGTTGGCTTTTCTGACCCCGATAAATTAGCAATCGTCTTTAAAAAAGAAGCTTCCGAAGCCTATCTCAACGATTTTTTAGGAAAAGTAAGGGCACAAGCTAAGACTACTCCATCGGAAAGA
>JANMYC010001075.1:0-8663 GCA_031381715.1 Saprospiraceae bacterium | reverse complement strand
CTATTGGTCTGATGCTTGGAATAGCTACATCACTACGCCCACTACGGCTAACACAAATACTGTGCAGACCCGTTTGCAGACATTATATGTCGCTATATTGAATATGGCAGAATGTCATTTGATGTGATTTCGTCAGCAGACAAATACAATTTTTTTTTGGCGCGGAGGTACTTAGCGTATGTTTTGAAAGTTAAAATAAGTAGGCGTAAAGAAATAATCGCTGCTATCGTCGGGCTATAAAATGTGAAAAATGCGGAGCATAGCGGAGTATTTTCCACATTTTATAGAACCGACTTTAAAAGATAGCAGCGATTATTTTAGCCAAACTACTTACTAATAATCAGCATTTTAAAATTTTAGGCCCCCCTCAGTATTTTTCAAGTAATTGTGTTTTTTCTCAATTTCTAATCTCACAATCTTTAAATACATAAAATGAAACGTCGGCAATTTTTAAAATCGGCTGCGCCGTTAGCAGTCGTTCCACTTTTTGGAAATAAATTATTTGCTACAGCTATAAATCCGTTGTTGTTAGATGAAAATTTAATGGCAGCCGCTTTTGCACCCGAAACCGACCGCGTTTTGGTCGTCGTGCAGATGAGTGGCGGCAATGACGGTCTGAATATGGTTTTGCCTCTCGACCAATACTCAAAAATGGCACTTGCGCGAGCGTACACTTCAAGTGCGGATATTCTGATTCCAGAAGCACAAGTCTTGCGATTGGGCAGCTCTACTGCGCCGACAGGTTTACACCCCGCCATGACGGGTATGAGAGACCTTTTTGACCAACAGAAACTGACGGTCGTGCAGAATGTCGGTTATGCAAGTTCAAGTTTATCGCATTTCCGCGCTACCGATATTTTTTCAACAGGCTCAAACAGTAGTGAAACGTTGACATCGGGTTGGCTCGGACGTTACCTTGAAAACGCCTATCCGGGATTTCCAGAAAATTATCCAAGCACAGCGATGCCCGACCCTTTAGCGATTCGCATCGGGTCGTCGTTGCCTTTGGGATTGCAAGGCTACAATTTGAACACTGCACAAACCGTCCCAACAAATTTTACAGGCTCTATTACGCAGCTTTTGAGTTACATGAATAACACCATACCAAGTGGAAATATGGGCATTGAGTTGGATTTTATACGCGACCAACAGTCTTTTGCTAACCAATATGCGACGCGCATTGTTAGCGCATGGACTGGTGGCACAAATACCTCAAGTGTCGTTTATCCCACGATAGGTAGCAATTTGGGGACACAACTCAAAATCGTTGCACGATTGATAAAAGGTGGTTTGAAAACGCGCATTTATTGGGTTAGCGTCGGTGGTTTTGACACACACGGCAGTCAGACAGACGCGACCAACAAAGCTATTGGTACACACGCTAACTTGCTTGGTGAAATGAGCGATTCAATTAAGGCATTCCAAGACGATATTGCTCAAATGGGATTTGAAGACCGTGTTTTGGGGATGACTTTTTCTGAATTTGGGCGACGCGTTATGTCCAATGGCTCAAGAGGAACTGACCATGGCTCGGCGGCACCAATGTTTTTGTTTGGCAAAAAAGTCAAACCAGGCATTGTGGGCGCGAATCCAGTCCTTCCAGCCGTACCAACTTCAAATAGTCAAGTAGCGATGGTGTATGACTATCGGGCGGTGTATCAGTCCATTTTGCAAGGTTGGTTTTGCATGACACCCACCGAGGCAACGGATATTCTCAACAATCCTACGAATACGGTTCAAGGTGTGAATACCGAATGTTCGTCTGTTTTGCCCGTCGAATTGATGTATTTCAATGCCGAAAAAGTCAATAAATCAGATGCCCATCTGACTTGGCGAACGGCAAGCGAAAACAACACCGACAATTTTGAAATTCAACGTTCAACCGACGGCAAAAATTTTAAAAAAATGGGTCAAGTCAAAGCCATAGGGCACACGCACGAGGTGCAACGCTACGAGTTTTTCGACCAAAGCCTACCCCTCAGTACAAACTCAATTTTTTACTACCGATTGAAAATCAATGACTTAGATGGCACGTTTGCTTATTCGAATGTCAAAACAATTTTGTTTGGCAAAGACGGTTCTAAAATCGTGGCAGAGGTTTATCCTAATCCATCACACGGTTCAATTCGCCTCAAATTTAATGGCGGTATTCAGTCTGATTTGATGACCGAAGTGGTGGTAAACGACTATTTGGGTCGCCAAGTTTTAACAATAAATCAGCATTTAGCCGCTGATGCGGTCGTGGATTTGAACTTGGAAGGCAAAGCAACGGGCGTTTATTTCGTGATTATTCGGAATGGCGTGAGTCACTTGGTGCATAAAGTGGTGATTCAGTAAACTATTTTTGCAAGCAATGATGGTTTTAGGTACACAAATGATTGAAAATACTGAGGGAGTGCTTCTGCGACATCAAAAGCACCCCCTCAGTATAAATGCCTTTTTTGAAGCTTTTCTTGATGCCAACTAAGGGTTTAAGGTGTCTTATGTTGACATAGCCTTTGAAAGTAGTAGGAGAGTTCCCCTCAGTATTTTGCCGATTTTCGTCTAAAATTAGAAAATATCGCCATCATTTTATTAAATTTTTCCATTATGAAATACACAATCATCGCTTTATTGCTCATCACGCATACGGTCATCGCCCAAAAACAGTCCCGCCCTAATGTTGTTTTTATCCTTGTGGATGACCTTGGGTTAAAAGATTTGAGTTGTACAGGCAGCAAATTTTATGAAACACCCAATGTGGATAGAATTGCCAAAGAAGGGACGGTTTTCACGCAAGGCTATGCCGCTTGTGCGGTGTGTAGCCCGTCGCGGGCGAGCATTATGACGGGTAAATTTACGGCACGACACGGAATTACAGACTGGATTGGGGCAAAGTCGGGTACAGAATGGCGGGCTGAAAAGCGACATAATAAACTTTTACCCGCCGATTACAATTATGAATTGTCAAAAGAGGACATGGTTTTGCCCGAAGTGATGAAAGCAAATGGCTATAAAACCTTTTTTGCGGGGAAATGGCATCTGGGTGATAAAGGCTCTTATCCCGAAGACCATGGATTTGACCTCAACAAGGGCGGTTGGGAAGTGGGCAGCCCGAAAGGTGGGTATTTTTCACCGTGGGAAAACCCTTCTTTGCCCAATATTAAAAAGGGTGAAAACCTCGAAATGCGGCTTGCCAAAGAGACTTCTGCTTTCATTGAACAACAAAAAGACCAACCTTTCTTCGCTTTCCTGTCCTTTTATGCCGTTCATGGACCCCTTCAAACGACAGAAGAAAAATGGAAAAAATACCGTGATAAAGCCGAAAAAAATGGATTGGCTAAAAGTGGCTATGTCATGGAAAAGGATTTGCCGATTCGGCAAGTGCAAGACAATCCCGTTTATGCGGGTTTGGTGGAATCCATGGACGATGCCGTTGGCGAAGTGTTGAATACCTTAAAGCGATTGAATTTAGAGGAAAATACCATCGTCATTTTCACCTCGGATAACGGCGGCGTGGCTTCGGGCGATGCTTTTTCAACGGCTAATTTACCATTTCGAGGTGGAAAAGGGTATCAGTGGGAAGGCGGCATCAGAGAACCATATTTTATCAAAATTCCGTGGTTGAAAAATAAGGTAGCGAGCATTGATATTCCCGCAACGGGAACGGATTTTTTTCCGACTATTTTGGATTTTGCTAATATTCCCTTGATGCCTAATCAGCACCAAGACGGTGTGAGTTTAAAGCCTTTATTTGAAGGTAAAACCTTGAAAGACAGAGCTTTATATTGGCATTATCCACATTATGGTAATCAAGGGGGGCAACCAAATTCCATCATCAGAGATAAAAACATGAAACTCATTCATTATTGGGAAGATGGACACGACGAGTTGTACGATTTAGCCAAAGATCCGTATGAGCAGAATAATTTAGCCTTAAAAAAGCCGAAAATAACCCAACAACTCGATACAAAATTAATGGCTTGGTTGAAAAGCGTAAAAGCCAATATGCCAAGCCCTGACCCTGAATACAATGCGGCGGATGCGGCTAAACGCCACCAAAAAAATGTGGAAATTTTAATGCCTAAGTTGGAAAAAGAACGCTTGGATTTTTTAAATAAAACCTACAAACCCAATGCAGATTGGTGGAAAAGTAGCGTAACAAAAGATTGAAAGACCCCTCAGTCCGATGGAGCGTTCACACCATATTTTACTCTTTTTAACGCCTAAACGCTTGATTATCAGATTGATAATTAAGCGTTTGTAGTTTTATCAGCAATTCCGTATTTGAAAATTTTAAGCCCAAATTTTGATATACCCCCTCAGTATTTAGAGCATTTTTGGGTAAAACTGTTTAAAATAGAGGATTAACTTTCCAAAAGTTGAAAACTTTTGGAAAGTTTTTACCCAAATACGGAATTGCTGTAGTTTTATACCCCTCAGTATTTTTCCTCAATCAGGTTTCTCTAATAATAAAATACGAAATCATTGATTTTGCCTCTCTTAACAGGATGAAATCACGCTGTAAATTGCCTTTCAATAAGTTAACTATTTATAACCATTTTAGGGCTGAAAATTTGACTGATTTACCCCCCTTTTTTGAATTGTACAGAGAAGCCAGCAATTAAAATATGTCTAATTTTGAACTTAAATAGTGCTTAAAATACACAATTTGAACAAAAACGTTTACTAAACTTTAAATTTAAAATGATACATATAAAGCAAAAAATCAACGCCATTTTTTCGTTTCTAATGTGGAATTTCCTCCTTGCAACGCCTTTTTATTCCTACGCACAATCTATTACAGTCACGGGTACTGTGCAAGATGAAGGAGGCGTTTTTTTACCAGGAGCTACCATTAAAGAAAAGGAGACAACCAATGGAACCATCACCGACATAGATGGACAGTTTTCGTTATTGATTAAGAGTACACAGTCCACATTACTAATTTCATCGGTTGGTTTTGAAGATCAAACTGTTGAATTAAACGGGAAAGATAAAATTTCGATTACGCTAAAACCCGCGCTCAATCAGCTTTCTGAATTGATAGTAGTGGCTTATAACACCACTAAAAAAGCCAATCTAACGGGTGCGGTATCATCGGTAAAAATGAGTGAAATTGATGGTTTGCCTATATCCAATGCCGCTACTGCTTTGCAAGGCAGAATGGCGGGTGTAACCGTTAGTTCTTTTACGGGGCAACCTGGCAAAAATGACCCTGTCATCAGAATTAGAGGTATTGGCACATTTGGCAACAATGCCCCGCTTGTCATTATTGACGGTGTACCCAATGAGGTGGGTGCATTGGGCGATATTTCGGTAGATGATATTGATAATATTTCAGTTTTGAAGGATGCTGCTTCCGCTGCTATATATGGTGTGCGAGCAGGAAACGGGGTTATTTTGGTAACAACCAAACGCGGTGCTGTGGGCAAACCCAAAATACAATATCGAGCTACATATTCAACCCAAAAGCCCATTATTAAGCCGAGATACATGGACGGCGTTCAGTATGCTACGGCGTACAATGATTTTTTGGTTGAAACAGGTGCTGCACCAGCTTACACTGCGGAAATGATCCAAAAAATCAAGGATCAGTCAGACCCCGATAGATTTGCAAATGTGGATTGGTTTGATGCAGTATATAAGCCTGCACCTTTGAATATGCAGTTTTTGTCTGCATCAGGCGGTAATGAAGCGACTAAATACTTAGTGTCGGTGGAATATTCCGGCCAAAAAGGTATCATGGACAATACGAACTCTGAGAGATTGCAATTTAGGACTAATTTGGACAGCAAGGTTTCAAACCATTTAAGTTTTGGGGTCAATCTACGGGGTCTTAAACAAGGTATCAATGAACCCATAGCAGCTGCCAATCAAAATGATGATGGAGATAATGGTATCAATCGTGTAATAAGTGGTTTTACCCGCCCAACTGTTCCAGTGCGATACAGTTTTGGTGAATTCGCTTTGTTTGATGGAACAACATTACCCCAAATCAAAAACCCTTTAAAACTACTCTACGAACAAAAAAACAATACGAATATTTACCGTTTAGACGGTAAAGTATTTGGTCAAGTTAAGTTTTTAGATGGTTTTAGTTTTACATCAAGTCTTGGATATGTATATAGTTCTACTTTGAATAAAACGTTTTCTCCTTCTGTTATTAATTATAACCCAGATGGTACTCCTGTAAACCCAGTAGCAGGTATCAGTTCAGCGCGTAATAGTTCAAGTACTTTCACACGTTATGTGGTTGAAAATCTATTGCGTTACGAAAAAGTATTTAATGAAAAACATGACCTTAAAGTATTGGTAGGGCAAACAGCACAACGCGACGCAACGGAAGGATTTAATGCCTTTATCCGCAATTTGCCAAGCAACGATGTTGTCGTATTGGGTGCAAGTGCCGAGTTACCCGCAGTGGGTGGTAGTGCTTCAGCTTTAACACTTCAATCATTTTTGGGTCGAATAAATTATACATTTAATGACAGATATCTTTTGGAGTTGAACGCCCGAACAGACGGCACTTCTCGGCTACCCGCTACGCAACAATATCCTATATTTCCTTCAGCATCGGCAGGTTGGATAATTTCAAACGAGCCATTTTTTAAAAAACTTACCAAAGCTGTAGAGTTTGTGAAATTGCGCGCCAGTTATGGACAATTGGGTAATCAAGAAATTGGCAATTATTCATTCACTCAAAACTATTCTTTAAGTCAAAACTATCTTTTTAACGATGTTTTAAGTCAGGGTGTAGCTATTAATTCTTTAGCCAATGATAAAATTCAGTGGGAAAAGACGACCCAGGCTAATATCGGACTTGATATAGAACTGCCAAACCGCTTATTGCGCATTGAAGCCGATGTTTTTGATAAAAATACTTCAAATATTTTGGTTCAATTGCCTATTCCAAACACACTTGGCGGCTTGGGCGCACCCAACCAAAATGCGGGGTCTGTTCAGAACAGAGGCGTTGAATTATTGGTCAGCCACATGAATCGCATCGGGAAATTTGAATACGATATTTCCTTAAATGGTGCCATGATTGAAAACAAAATAACGAGTACCGCCGGCAGAGTAAACTGGATTAACGGCAACACAATCAATGAGGTAGGCAATCCAATCAATGCGTTTTTGGGCTATCAAGCCTTGGGTCTTTTTAGAACCCAAGAAGAAATTGCAGCAAGCCCCAAACAATTGGGCGTAGTGCCACGCATTGGCGACATTAAATATCAAGATACCAACGGTAATGGTGATGTTACAACAGATGATAGAGTAATTATTGGCAATCCTTTTCCTAAGTTTACTTATGGTGCTAATCTTGGAATGAGATATTCGGGCTTTGATGTAACTGCTTTTTTTCAAGGTGTATCGGGCATTCAGCGTTACTACGATGATCCCGCAGCAATGGGCGGCAGAACGCAAAAACTCTTAATTTGGAACGACCGTTGGACAACTGCCAACCCAAACGGCAATTTACCACGCTGGGGCGGTGCCACCAATAACAATCTTTACTCTACTTTCCGCATGCAAGATGCGTCTTATTTGAGGCTTAAAAACCTTGAAATTGGGTACAGTGTCCCTAAATCGGTGTTGAAGCGCATTCGTATGTCCAATCTTCGGGTTTATTTCAATGGCTTGAACTTGTGGACAATGGCAGAGAACAAAGATTACGATGTTGAAAAATCAGATAACGACAGTAGAAGCCTTGACTATATGAATACCAAGAGTATTTCATTTGGTTTATCTACTACTTTTTAATAAAATAAAGAAAATAACAATGAAAAAGATAACATTATTTCTAATTATAATATTGGCTATAAGCGGTTGTTCAAAAGATTTTTTGAATGAAACCAACCCAAATTCCTTAGCCATTGATAACTTTTGGAAAACATCGGGCGATGTCGATAAAGCATTGGCGGGGGTGTATGCTCAATTGCAATCCAATGATTTTTACAACGGCAATTCAAGTGGTCAAAATGCGGGCGTGTATCGCTTGGATTTTATTTCCGACAATGGCTATTGCAATTATGATTTCATCAATGGCGCATCCGTTGCCAGAGGCGATTATTCGCCTACCGATGGGCTTGTTAATGCTTTTTGGACAGCTTGTTATAAAATGATACAAAGGAGCAATGATTTTTTAGAAAATGTGGATCGTGTAAAAGCCGTGACAGAAGCCAACCGCAATACGATGAAGTCGGAAATCCGCTTTTTACGCGCATTGGCTTATCATCATTTGGCGATGTGCTACCGTGATGCACCTTTGATTAAGGCCACCCAAACCTTAGAGGAAGCCAAAGTGCCTAAAAATACTTACAAAGAATTAAGTGATTTTGTGATTAGCGAGTTAAACGCCATTACTGCGGGCTCAGAATTGCCTGTTACAGTTGCCAAAGGACGTGTGTCAAGAGGGGCAGCCCTTGCTTTGCTTGCCAGATTTTATTTGTATAATAAAAATTTTACAGAAGCTGCTGTCACTACTAAAAAGGTAATCGATTTAAATCAATATAATTTATCTACGCCTTATACTACCTTGTTTACAATAGCGGGAGAGGCAAGCAAAGATGTCATTTTTGCGGTACAATACGCAGGCCCCGGTCTTGCTGCGGGTGTTGGAGCGAGTTTTAATGGTTATTTTCCAGCTGCCCCACAGGTGCATACCGTAGCATTACCCAATC
>JANMYC010001053.1:0-2275 GCA_031381715.1 Saprospiraceae bacterium | reverse complement strand
ATCCCTCCAGCATTCATGCCGATGGGCGAATGGCGCGCACTGCCGTGGAAGATGCCCGTAAAACGGTTGCTAAATATCTAAATGCCAGCATTGGAGAGATTTTTTTTACCTCAGGTGGAACAGAGTCTAATAATATGATTCTGAAAAATGCGGTGCGGGATTTGGGGGTGAAACGTTTTATTACCTCCAAAATTGAGCACCATTGTGTGCTGCACACGCTTGAAGCCCTTGAAAAAACGGCGGATATTCAAGTGGAATTTGTGAAAATTGATGAAAAAGGGCGGATTGATTTAGATAATTTAGAAGTTTTATTAAAAACTAATAACGATAAAACCCTCGTTTCACTCATGCACGCCAATAATGAAATCGGAACGATGATTGACTTAGATGCCGTTTCAAAAATTTGTGAAGAGTACGGTGCTTTTTTTCACAGCGATACGGTTCAGACAATGGGCTATTTTCCGATTGATGTGAATAAAACGAAGATTCATTTTCTGACGGGTGCGGCACATAAATTTCATGGACCCAAAGGCATCGGATTCATATACATCAATGGTGATGTGACGCTCAAACCTTTTATTGATGGCGGCTCACAGGAGCGCAATATGCGGGGTGGTACTGAAAATGTGCCGGGCATTGTCGGCTTAGCAAAAGCTTTGGAAATGGCTCAAGAGGATATGTACGAGCGACAAGATGAAATAGAAGGAATCCGACAATATTTTAAAAATCAGCTTTTAGATAATTTCGCAGACATTCAGTTTATTGGCGATTATGAAGGCAATTATCACTATAAAGTGCTGAATGTCTCTTTTCCACCTTCCATGAAATCGGAATTATTGCTTTTTAATTTGGATATTGCGGGCATTTCGGCGTCGGGTGGTTCGGCGTGTAGTTCGGGAGCGGAAGGCGGATCGCACGTATTGGATGCGCTTGACATTGACCCCGAGCGCAAATGTATTCGCTTTTCTTTTTCACATTACAACACGCTCGATGAGGTGGACTTTGTGATTGAAAAATTAAAAAAAGTAGTAGCGGTGAAAATGGGCGATAAGTGATGGGTGATAAGTGATGAATTATCACTTATCACCCATCACTTATCTCTTATCACCCATCTCTCATCACTTATCTCTTTCTCTATTATATTTTCCCCAAGAGAAACCAAATTTGAGGTTGACTTGTCCATAAAGTCCTGAGAAATCGTCGTTTTTGTAGTTCGTAAAATTGGTATCACTGACGATTCGGTAGCCCAATTGAGCATCCAAATGACACCAACGGGTGATATTGATTTCGAGACCCGCTTGTGGGTGAATAGCAAAAATCCTATCCTCCGCCGCTTCATTTGAGGCTTTTAATTTGCCCGTTCCGACGGCTACTGACAAAATAGGGTGTATCGCTCTATACGACATCGGTGTGAAACCCACCACTAAATTATTAGATTTCAAGGTAAATAATGCCGTTGGGCTAATGCGTTGGTTGGTGATTTGGTAATGTGAGCCACCGACGTAGAGTTTTTTACCGAACTCCAATGCCCACACGCCACCGTTATAAGTGCCTGATTGGTCTTTGTTAAAATTGCCGTAATTGTATGACCAGCCGCCCCACGCGCCACTGAATCCAAGACCCGAATCGCCAATAACTGTTTGTTCCCGTTGAGCAAAGATGGATGTTGCGCTGATGGCGAAGATTGCGAAAATAAATAGCTTTTTCATAATTCAAATAAATTTTAAAGAGTCTAAAAATAATTTCAATTTGTGTTAAAATATCTGATACCAGTAATTTAATCGTCTAATAAAAAGACATTTTCGATAAATATTACCCCTATGTCTTTTTAAAATTTCTTTTTTTAAAAATCACTCGCCTTTTCGTGTGATATTTCAATGACAATAAAGAATATCATAAAGTTACACCTTCCCATACTGAGGGGGTGCTCCTTAACTAAACCTTGACTCTTTTTAACAGTTTTTAAGAATTTGGGAGAAGGGTTTTAGTGAAAAGCTTGGAGGAAATGGTCAAAAATTATAGAAGATACACACGAGGTCACAGACTCTGCGCGAGAGGGGGTAGAATGGTTAGAAACAATTCGATAGGCTTAAGAGGTGATAAACCTTGCTATAGATGACTTGAATTATTTTTTTTTATATATTTGTATGGTTTATAGTATCCTTTTGATATTAAATAGTAAGAAGCACTATGGGATATTAAAAATTCAAATTGCAAAAAAATAGAATCACTTTTTTGAAGGACTAAATATTTAGAATCTATGTTTTTCAAAAAT
>JANMYC010000643.1:0-4633 GCA_031381715.1 Saprospiraceae bacterium | reverse complement strand
AAGGTGATAGGAGTATTATCTTTCGGAATTTTTGGAGTTAGAATTAGCTTTTAAAGCCCAACCCTTCAAAGTACATATAATAAAACAGATTAAAGCTATATTAGTTCAAATCAATAAGGGTTATTATTTATAGTTGAGCATAACCCCCTCAGTATTTCTCATAAAAAAAGCTGTATCACCATCAAGTGACACAGCTTTTTTTCTATCTTAATATTTCAATATCTACCAAGTGCTGCCATACAATTGGCGGTATTCTTTGAAAGTAATCATCCTATCTTGTTGTTCATCCCACAGTTTATTTAGAAAATATTTCAAACTGCCGGTGAAAGAAACCGTCGTGACTACCTCTTGCAAAACTGGATTTTCATCTTTACATTTTTGTAAATTATAGTTCGGAATCAATGAACTCAAATGGTGAATATGGTGAATTCCGATGTTACCCGTCAACCATTGGAACACGGGCGGTAACTTCCAATACGTACTGCCCTTAAGTGCAGCCATTACAAAATCCCACTCAACCTTCCATTTTTTATAAGCGTGTTCGTGTTGGTGCTGGATATAAAAAGCAAAAAATGCCATCACCGAAAAGAACAAAACAATCGGTAAATGTATCTTAAGAAAAGTAGATGCTCCAAATGAAAAAATACCCACCACATAAACACCCGCCATGAACAAATTGCTCAAAACGAGCGACTTTTTAGCAAACTCAAAACCCCTTTGTTTGATGGATGAATAGCGATTATGGATAAAAATATAGTAAAATGAACCTAAACTTAACAATACCAAAGGCATTCTGAAAAGGCGATAACCCAATTTGTGAAGTTTTGGCATATTGCGGTATTCATTGACTGTCAATAAAGGCATATCGCCAATATCTCTAATATCAGGCTCCAAATGACCACAGTGACCATGGTGAAAATTATGCGCTTTTGCCCAATATTTGTAAGGAATAAGACTGAATCCACTACAAATAAAGCCAATTACATCATTCAGTTTGCGTGATTTTAAGAAGGATTGATGCCCGCAATCATGTTGAATAATGAAGATGCGCACTAAGAAAAATGCATTAACCAGCGCCAAACCCAGTGTTAGCCAATACGATACTGAAAGGCTGAAATACATCAGTGCCCACAAGCCGATAAAAGGCAGAAATGTAGTGAGCATCTGCCAAATTGCAATTTTAGTGTTAGGGATTTGATATTTTTTGACAATCTGTTGCCAATTCTCCACAATATACTGGAGAGAATCATTGAATCTTTTTTCCATTGTTTGACCTTTTATAATATTTTCCTTGCTTTTGTAACGCAAAGAAAATTCTTAAATGCGAAATTGTGGTTAAGAGTTTTGAAAAAGCTTTAAAATTATTTTTTTAAAGCCCTGTTTTAGATATTCTATTAAAAAATCACTCCGTACGGCTATCTAAATAGCCATGAACCCGTTTAAAACCTGCCTAATATCAATCAACCCATTATGTACAATATTGGTTTGGTGTGTACCTCTGTTTATGGTTTTATTACATTTATACTACAAATCTAATCGCTCAAGTGATGAAGTCTGGTGACGGCTTTGATACTTCATTTTGTTAAAAGGAAACATAAAACCTTACTCAGAGCTTTGTATAATTCTTCAATATGATTGATAACACTTCATTTATGGGTTTTTTTAAAGAGGAAAATTCAAATGAAAATAAAAAAATAACCTTGTTTTGACCATTATTTTCATTTTATTTTATAAAATTGCAAGCTTATAGAATAGAAATATTTTAAAAATATAAAAGCTGTTTTAATATTATCCTTTAATAAAGCAGCTTTGTAAGATATAGCAGTAGGATATGAGTTTTGAAATAGAAAAATATATACATAGGGATACCAGTTGGTTATCCTTCAATTATAGAGTTTTGCAGGAGGCTAAAGACCCCTCAGTACCGCTGCTTGAGCGCATCAAATTTTTAGCCATTTACTCTTCTAATTTGGATGAATTTTTCCGTGTGCGTATTGCTCAGCACCGTAATTTGTTACGGATTAGCAAAAAAACGAAAAAGGAACTGGAGTACAATCCGCGGGAAGTGCTCAAAACGCTCCATAAAATAGTGAATGAGCAACAGGTAGAATTCAGCCGGATTTTTATCAATGAAATCATTCCCGAATTGCGAGAACACAATATTTTCATCCTTCGCCGCTTGGATTTGAATAGAGAACAAAAGGAATTTGTGGAAGGCTATTTCCGTGAAAACCTTTTACCTTTCGTGCAGCCTGTGCTTTTAGTGAAAGATAAAATACGCATTTTTTTAAATAATGCAGCCTTGTATTTGGCAATTTCGTTGATTTCAAAGGAGAATTATTCCAGTAAAACGGAGTATGCCATTGTCAAGATTCCCTCGGATTATTTGCCTCGTTTTATAGAGTTGCCATCCCAGTCAGGTCATCATGAGATTATTATGTTGGACGATATTGTTCGGAATGCAGTTGCGTGGCTTTTTCCTGGTTTTGAGATTGTGGATACGTATTCTATCAAGTTGACGCGCGATGCAGAGTTGTATATTGATGATGAATTTTCGGGCAATTTGATTCAAAAAGTTAAGGAAAGTCTGCAAAAACGGAATATCGGGCCTGCTTCTCGCTTCGTTTATGACCGCACCATGCCGCGGACTTTTTTATCCTTTTTAACGGATACTTTTAATCTCGAAAACGTGGATTTGCAGCCCGAAGGGCGGTATCACAATAATTTTGACTTTTTTAAATTCCCTGATTTTACGCTATCGCAGCTTAAAAATAAGCCGCTCCCGCCGCTGCCTTATTTGCCCCTTGAAAATGCCGAAAACTTTTTTGATACTGTGAGCGAAGGGGATCATTTGGTGCATGTGCCTTATCAAAGTTATTCATCGGTCATTAAGTTTTTTGAGAGTGCGGCGCAAGACCCCTCAGTAACGCATATAAAAATTGTGCAATATCGAGTGGCTAAAAAGAGCCGAATCATGCAAGCCCTCATGCAAGCCGTGAAAGCGGGCAAACAGGTGAGCGTTTTTATAGAAGTAAAAGCTCGATTTGATGAAGAAGCCAATCTGAAATGGGGTGAAACGCTCCAAAATGCGGGCGTTTCGGTGTATTATTCGATGCCGGGGATTAAGGTGCATTCCAAACTGGCACTCGTGACGCGCCGAGAAGGGCGTCATAATTGCCTTTATGCGTATTTGGGGACGGGTAATTTTAATGAAGATACGGCGCGTATTTACGCCGATATTGGCATTTTTACCGCCGATAAACGCTTAACAATGGAGGTTTCGAGGCTCTTCAATTATCTCGAAACGGCTAATAAATCAGAATGTGACAATAATACTTTTTCACATCTTTTGGTTGGGCAATTCAATTTACGCTCGGGTTTAGTTGAAAAAATAGACCGTGAAATAGCGAATGCCCAAGCAGGTAAACCGGCTTCATTACTCATAAAACTCAACAGCCTTGAAGACCATCCGATGATAGATAAGTTCTACGAGGCTTCTCAGGCGGGTGTAAAGGTGCAAATTATTGCTCGGGGTATCTGCGCCATCATTCCGGGAGTGAAAGGCTTGAGTGAGAATATTTCGGCTATCAGCATCGTGGATAGGTTCTTAGAACATACGCGGGTTTTTATATTTCACAATGATGGTAATGAGGAAATATACCTCTCATCGGCGGACTTTATGACGCGTAATTTGAGTCATCGAGTAGAAACGGCTTTTCCAATCTATGATGAGCGCCTCAAATCGGTGGTAAAAGATGTGATTGATTTGCAATTAAGAGATAATGTCAAAGCGCGCATCATCAATGCCAAACAAGACAATAAGTACCGTAAGGATAAAAGTGATATTGCTATCCGTGCGCAAACGGAAACCTATTTTTATTTTAAACGCCTAACAGAAGAAATGGCAGCGCGCACGGGTACTATACTTGACTTGACGGCACCCCCTCAGTATAAAGAGAAAATTAAGAAGAAAAAGAAGGCTTAAATGGTTGTTGGTTATCAGTTATTAGTTGTTGAGCGTAGCGCCATCTGGGTTTCTATTGATATTATAAGTGTATTCAATTTTTTACTAATCTCATTTTAAAATTTCAGCCTCTTGAGGAAACGACTAAGAATCGTTTCCTCATTTTTTTATCGTGAAATGAAGCTCCATTCCACGGTTTTAAACAATATAAAGGTGATTTTAATAACTAAACACAGTAAAAAATATAATAATATTAATAAAACATTAAATTTTAAATTTTATTCCCACCGTTTGTTGTTGGATTCAAATAGAATACTTATTTTTATCGGAATATCACATAAAACAATATATTTTATATGATTTTAGAATGATTTACAATAAAGTTACTACTTGTTTTTTTGCGTCTAAAAAGAGAATTAGGTCGAGAAAATAATTTCCAGTACACACGTGTGGAACACTTCCAATAAATTAGATTTCATATTTTTTTCTGCTTCAGAAGTTTGTGAACTTTTGCTTGTAATCTCTTGCTTTTCACTAGGGTTTCCTTATAAAAGTTTAAACTGAGTTTAGAAAGGGGCATCGCCCCGACAGTTCGGTAGAATACCCGAAATATTGACATTCGGTCGCGGCAGAGCCGCACAAGAACTTAACTGTTATGCGGCTCTGCCG
>JANMYC010001036.1:0-2652 GCA_031381715.1 Saprospiraceae bacterium | reverse complement strand
AAGAAAGAATAACGGTGTGTATTTTTAAGTGCTAATCCTGTTCCTCTTACCACCGCTCTCAATGGGTCATTGGCTACATGAACTGGTAATTTTGTCTTAGCAGCAATGCGTTTGTCAAGGCCCCTCAGTAAAGCGCCGCCTCCTGTCAAATAAAGCCCTGTTTTATATATATCAGCGGCTAATTCAGGGGGTGTTGTTTCCAATGCTTTTAATATAGCATCTTCAATTTTAGAGATACTCTTATCAATAGCATGAGCCACTTCGCTGTAATTGACCGTAATTTGCTTCGGAATGCCCGTCATAAGGTCACGACCATTCACCGCAAAATCTTCTGGTGGTGATTCGAGTTCAGGTAAAGCTGAACCTACGTGTATTTTTATTTGCTCGGCAGTTCTTTCACCAATTAGGATATTGTGTTGACGTTTCATATAATTGACAATATCAGTGGTCAACTCATCACCTGCAATGCGGATAGATTGGTCGCATACAATACACTATAAGTCAATAACCGCGTTTTCTTTAGTACCACAACCTATATAAATAATCATATTACCAATAGGTTCTTCTACATCCAAACCAATACCTAAAGCGGCTGCCATAGGTTCGTGTATAAGATAAGTCTCTTTTGAATCAACATGGTCAGCGGATTCGAAAACAGCCCGTTTTTCAACTTCAGTAATACCTGAAGGAATACAAATGACCATTTTCATGTGCGTGAAAAAACGACGGCGAGCACCTGTCATGCGGATAAATCCTTCTATCATGCTCTCTGCCGCTTGAAAATCTGCAATTACACCATCTTTGAGCGGGCGAATAGTTTTAATATTATCGTGCGTTTTCTCATGCATTTGCATTGCCTTATGACCTACGGCAATGGTTTCACCAGTTTTACGATTGATTGCCACGATAGATGGTTCATCAATAACTATTTGGTCGTCTTGAATAATAAGCGTATTGGCTGTGCCCAGGTCAATCGCTAATTCTTGGGTGAAAAAATTAAAGAATCTCATTGATTCGTTCTATCCTGTGTTTCAACTTGAATTAATAGATGTTTGCTCAATCACGAGTTATGAACTCTTTTTAAAGAGGCATAAATTACTGTTTTATAGACTAAATTAGGTAGTTTTCAAAGCAACAAACTCGTAAAACGTTGCAAAGCAAAGCAAAATTTGAGACAAAATGAAACATTTTAAAAGGCAAAATAAAGATTTGTTGCATTTTTTCACTTATTGCTTCATTTTTAGGGTTCAAAGTAGGAGGGCGACTGCTTATCCTGACCTTTTGCTTACAAAAAAGCTTTTATTTCACTTAAACCCAGCTCAGTGAGATATGGGACAGTGAGGTGAATAAAGAAATTATGGTAAGTAGCTATTTTATCTTGTTCTTTACCTTGGTACAAAATCTCGGCGCTCGAAAGCCAAAAATCGCCGAAAAATATGGTTGATTGTATCCAATGTGAATATTGGTTTTCAATAATAGGTTGCTTGAATATCCCTTTCCTCACCAATTCTGACACAATAAATTGAAATTGCAACTGGCGCATAACCGTCAATTGTCGATAGTGGGCTTTAATACTGGGGATTCGCCGCATAATGTGAACGAAATCAAGCAATATAAAACGGTATTCATATAGTTTTTCAAAGCTCATTTTTGACATGAGTACGACTGATTCAAGGCTTATGTCAGGGGCTTTCTTACCCCTCAGTATCAAGGCATCCAAATCCGCTACCAAGAGCATATACAGAGCTTGAACTATATCATCCGTAGAAGCATAATGATAGCATAAATTGCCGTGGCTCATATTGAGTTCTTTTGCTATTTGTCGGACAGTTACATTATCAGAACCATATAGGTTAAACAACTCCAACGATTTTTGTAAAATTTTTTCTTTAGTTTCCAATTTTTTTAAAATATTGATTGTCAATTAGTTATATATTTTGTGATAGGGTTCTGTTTGGTACATTCTTTCAATGATACAATATTAGTACATTTGTTCTAAATTATAGAATCATTAACCATTTTGTAATTATCCATGAAATTTAAATTTAGAACACTTGTTCTAATGATGTAAAATTAGTACATTTGTTCTAAGTTTTAAAATCATGACAACTATATTTATTTATTTCAATACGATTATTTTTTTACTGTTCTCGGGCATCCATTTTTATTGGGCAATTGGTGGGCGTTGGGGCAGCTTGAATGCTGTTCCCACTAAGGATAAAACTGATGAAGCTGTCTTCAAACCCAGTATTATTGCTACGTTAATTGTGGCTTTTGGTTTGTTAATTTTAGCGCTAATAACTTTTAGTAATCTGCATTTAGTTTCAATAGTACCCCCTCACCGAGTACTCGGGACAGGTCAGTATTTAGAGATTTTAAATGCCTTAATAGCATTGTTATTTCTTCTCAGAGCTGTTGGGGATTTTAGATATGTCGGCTTTTTTAAAAAGGTGAAAAATACCAATTTTGCTTATTACGACAGGCTCTATTTTACGCCAATTTGTTTGATAATCAGTGTATTACAGATAATTATTTATTTAAAATAAAAACCTGGAAAGATGATTATTAAATACTTATTTAGGGACAAAGTAAAAAATAAACTACCCAACTTAACAATTCTATTTCCTTTACTCTGCGTTAAATTTCTTTTAA
>JANMYC010001012.1:0-1814 GCA_031381715.1 Saprospiraceae bacterium | reverse complement strand
ACGCCTTACCTGCTTCTCCTTCGGGCCCATCCTTTTTGGAAGTTGTTAAACCGAGGACAACCCGTATTAAACTTTTTGATAACAACACAACGCACTCCTGTTACGTAGGTGTGACCTTCGATTATTCGAGCTTGGTTGACCCAGCTACGGGTACAATAACGGGTATTGAAACTGCCCACTATGACCCCTCAGTAAAATCGTTTGCCACGAAGATACAATCGTTTAAAAATGCTCGCGGCATTTGGTTTAGAGGTGGGAATAATATAGAATTCAGCGATTTTGTATTGGCTGACAACCTTGGGAATGGGGCTTTTGTGCCGACTTTTAAAAGCAAATTTAAAGATGGCTGCGTGATTGGATACAGTAAAAACAACGTGAGTACTACGTTTTCAACTTACGGTTCAGCTTTTTATGATGGTTCACAAGACATCGAAAATTGTCATTTTGAAAACTTCGACGGCTATAATCAAAGCATTCTAAACATTTTTGGCGGAGCCAATAAGGCTCTTTACAATACGGTGAAAGGCATTACCTATAAAAAGTGTAATCTGTACAACCCTTTTGGCAGTTTGGAAGCCAGCCCTAATAATTCATTTGCCATAGATTTAGACGGCTGTTTGACAGGAACGCCTAATACAATGATATGCTTAAATCATCCATTTTATATCGATGAAACGAATTTTACGCCCTTAAACGAGCCAATTGGGTGGGGGATGAAAACGAATATGAAATTTGGTCAAATCAGAATAGAGCGAAATCGAGACCAATTAGACAATGACATGCTGTATTACGAAAGGGTCAATTCAAATGGTGGTATGCACGATACAGGCGTACCCGCTTCGCCTTACGCACAAGCTTCGGTAGCGGTGAATACCTCCCGCATACATAATATTCGCTTTTGTGATGGTGTACCCGCCGTTAATAAATTGCAATTGTATTCTTCCCATCAGATTGGCGATGTTGTGCGTTTTGTCATGCAAGGTTCACCCGAACGGTTGGTGGTAAATGGCGGCGCAACAACCGTTCGCAGTGTGGCCGATTTGGTTTCGGCAAGCGTAAATGTTGCTTATTGGGACAATACAACCAAAGAATTGCACATAAAGTTAGTAGCAACTGGTGGCA
Organism: Saprospiraceae bacterium; assembly: GCA_031381715.1. Lineage (GTDB taxonomy): Bacteria > Bacteroidota > Bacteroidia > Chitinophagales > Saprospiraceae > JAAFJT01. The sequence continues at coordinate 692 of JANMYC010001012.1, read as the reverse complement.
CAACTTACAGCGCAACGAGTAACACCGTTACTTTCGGACCCGAAGGCGGTGTAAGAGTTTTGGCGAATACGAATGGCATAAAATCGCGCCCGTTTAATGGTGTTGCCCAAAAAACGGGGGCGGTTATTGAAGCCGAGCATTTCGATGTAGGAGGTCAGAATGTTGCCTATTATAGCAGTGTGCGTTATCCTTATAATGATGCGGGTAAAACCATCTATCTTTTGTCGAGTTCAGACTACAACCACGCTGATGAGGTTCGAGTAGGAGAATTGGTGAAACTGAAAAGAAAATTTTCAACAACGTCTCCCGTTACATCAACCGATTTTACCAAAAAAGACGAGTATTTGAAATACACCATTGATGTAGAAGCGGACAATAATTATGACATATTGCTTCAAATGGGTGCACAAAACGCCTCCAATCAGCTGCAAATTTTTCAAAATGACACGTTATTAAGAACTGTAACGATTCCAAGATTAGGCACAGCCTCCGAGATAAAACCTTATACTATCTCTAATATTTCGCTTAAAAAAGGCGTGCGGGTGCTGACATTTAAGATGTTAACCGATTTGATGGTATTTGACAATTTCAAACTTCAAACCTCTTTGCCCCTTGCGTCAAAAGATGTTCAAGATACAAATACCACCATTTCTATTTATCCAAATCCTGCAACAGAGGAAGTGACTATTAAA
>JANMYC010000635.1:0-2084 GCA_031381715.1 Saprospiraceae bacterium | reverse complement strand
ACTTTTGCTTTTTCAGTTTGCGAAAAGGCTTTAAGTTTGGGCATATTTTGAATATAAGGAGCACACCAAGTTCCCCAAAAGTTGTAAAGTATAAATGTACCTTCTTTACCACGATTATTAAAAACTTTGTTATCCACGGTCATAAAATTCATATCCTCAATAATTTCCCCAACTCGATAACCATATTTGCTCCCCTCAGTATTTGGTAATACTTGAATGACTAAACTACGCAATTTTTTATCAATTTTCTCCACAAACATTTGTTTTGCATGACCACGAATCGTGTCGGAAAGTTTGTAACTAAGTTGATTGTTTAAACTATCCAATTGTGATATTTGCCCTTGTTTGATGACTTTAAAATTGAACATTTCATTATCTCCCCAAAGGCTAAACTCTCGTTTATGTATCCGAAATTCAAAGCCTTCAAAAACACCTTTTACATAAGGGCGTTCTTCAATGGTTGTATCGCGTAGCTTAATTGTGTATCGTCCATTTATCTGCCCAAATGTATTTTGAACGAATAGTAACAGGAAGAGGTATAAAAAAGGATTTTTCATGTTTTTTAGTTTAAGTCATTTAAAATTACTGTAAAGAAAGTACTATTAAAACATTGAAAATAAAGTTTAAAAAGCAAATGTTACAATTTGTGGGGATTATTTTCTACCCCCTCAGTATTTTAACATAAAAAAAGCATTTTTACATAAAATCGCATACAAAAAAAGGTCTGACAATCTGTCAAACCCTTTTGAAATATATTTTTAAACATCTATTTATCTACTTCCTTTGGCTTGAAAACCAATGGTTTTTTTATTGAAAATAAAGTCAGATTTATCTAATTTTAGATGCTCAACATCTTGCATTGAAAGGATATTGACAACGCTTTCAATCCGTTCTTCTCGTGGCATAGCCGCAAGGCGGAGGTTATGCTTATTGATGGCATCGGTCACTACTTGGCGGATAGTTCGAGCGTTTCCGAAGTATTTATCGCGGTATTCATGGATAAACGATAGATAATTATTCAAATGCTCTTCTGCATCAGCAGCAATGGTCATGCCCGCATCGTTCAGCATTCTTATCGCTATTTGAGATAATTCGCTCGGAGAATAGTCCTCAAATTGAAGCGTTTTATCAAAACGGCTGCTCAATCCTGGATTGGCTTTGAGGAAATTTTCCATATTATCTGTATAGCCCGCAACGAAGACGAAGAACTCGCCACGTTGGTCTTCCATGCGTTTTAATAAGGTTTGGATAGCTTCGTCACCGAAATCACCCCTTCCACCACCGCCGCCATAAGCTGTGAGGGCATAAGCCTCATCGATGAAAAGAACACCGCCAGCCGCTGAGTCTATTTTCTCCGATGTTTTGATAGCTGTCTGTCCAACATAACCTGCTACAAGTCCTTGACGGTCGGTTTCTATCATGTGACCTCTTTCAAGGATACCCAATGCTTTATAAATCCTCGTCAGAATCCTTGCAACGGTGGTTTTACCCGTTCCCGGATTACCCACAAAAACGGTATGTAAATAGAAAGAACCCAATACATCTCTACCTGATTCGCGATAATAACGCACCAAATTGACCAATTCGCTGATTTGCTGTTTCACTTTAGTCATTCCGATTAAGCGACCCAATTCATCAAGTGATGATTTTAATAATGCTTCATCCACCGGAATACTTGGCAAATCACGTTTAGTTTTGAGGCTGATTCTTTCAACATCAGACAGTTGAATCAATGCCATTTCATCTTTAGTCACTGATTTTGGATTGTCGTGACCCATAATGCGTAAGCCGAGATTAATCTTAGCCTGTTCAATAATATCAAACACAAAACGGGCATTTCCGAAAGAGCGGTCTCTATTTCTGTATGCTTCGGTAATGAGTTCATCGATCCGTTTTTCGGCAGCTGGTGATAGAAGAACACCTTTATCATGACTGGCATAACCTGCTATCTCAGAAAGTTCCTGCGGTAAATAATCAGGAAAATCGAAGAAATGCTTGAAACGTGAGCGCAAACCAGGGTTTGAATCAATAAAATGCCGCATTTCCTTTGGATAACCGGCCACAATAACGGACAAATCACCCGC
>JANMYC010000990.1:0-1925 GCA_031381715.1 Saprospiraceae bacterium | reverse complement strand
CATAAGCCTTCGTCGCATTGACGGCTTTCATGACTTGTTTTTGGGCGAACACGCCGGAGCATAAGAGCAATAGCAAAAGGGATGTAATGATTGTTCTCATAATGTTTGTTTCTTTCATTTGATAGTGAATTGTTTTACTTTGGTTTTAACACTTGGTAATACCTTGAAATAGAAAAATATCGGATTTAGCTACATCCTGAACTTCTTCGAATCTAACTATATCGACAGACAAGCTGAGGGGGTGTCTTTCTCTATTTTACTGTAAACTTGAGGTATTTAAAAATCGTTTGCAAGCGTTTGAGGACGAATGGGGTCTATTTCTGTCCGAAGCAAGGGGAATTTTGTCCGAAGCTTTTTTGGGGATTTTCTTTTTTAGGCAATTAGAGGGAAAGAGGAGCCGGAAGTAGAATACTTTTAAGGTGTGATTAGGCGTGAAAATACTGAAGGGGGTCTCCTTTTTACAGTATTTACTCACTTTTAAAACGTTGTCGTAGTAATTACAAAAGGAGCTTAGCTTAGTGTATATTTAAAATTTCTGCCTCGGCTACCAATATTTCATAAGTAGGCGTGAAGAAATATTGGTAGCAAAAGAAAGCAAAACTTGTAAAGTATGTTTTAATTGATTTTTAATTGAAAATTAATTGAAATTTCAATATATCTAAACTATTTCTCCGAACCTATACGCTTTGTGAATATAGGTTCGGTGAAGCATGGTATGATTATTCAGCCACAAATATTTTACCCGTGCTGCGTTGATAGCCCGAAGTTATTTCATAGAAATACATACCTCCTATGAATCCACTTTTTTCAAGTTCCGTATTGCCTTTTTGAATAGCGTTATAGACTACCCTACCCGTCATATCAACGATTTTAACTGAGTATTCTTCTTGTACGTCTGTCAAAATACTGAGGGGGGTACCCTTTTTACTTGGATTTGGATAAACTGTGAATGTGCCTTTCAAATTTTCATTATTTAGGCTAATCGACTGAATTTTTGAAACCGTACTTTTACCATCATAACCCGTTTGGCGAATGTGATAATAGGATGTACCCATTAAAGGATTGTCATCTGTAACCGTATAAGTATGCTTATCGGGTGTATTATTGGGTGAAATATTATCTTTTATGGTATAAAATGCTTTTGCATTGACGCTTCTTTCGATTGAAAAGCTTTGAATATCTTTTTCGTCACCTGTTACCCATTCGAGGGATATTTGTGGCTTTTTATCAGTAATCGTACTTTTAACCGAAAATGAAATCCAATCTAAGGGTAAAACCGCATTGGGTAGTGAGGACGGTGTTGCAAATTGCACAAGTGCGCTCGGGCTGCCCGTAATATCGGTGCAAGTAGCAGAAACGCGCACATTATAATTTTTACCACCCGCTAAATTAGTCAAAATTTTACTCGTAAGAGGAGTATATTCTTTTATAGAAATGCCTTGTAACTGCTCCTGATAATCTAAAGTATAGCTGGTTGCACCTTGTACGGGCGTCCAAGAAAGAGTCGAAGATGTCTGAGTGATGTCCGATACTGAGGGGGTCGTTTCAATGGAGCAATTCGTATTGTTCAATGTTTTAAAACGAAGAACAGGTGAATTTACCATCAAACCCAAAGCACAAATGGAGGAAACTCTGACTTGAAGCGAATCATAAACGGGTAAATTAGACATTAAAAAACGCGTCGCCGAAGTCGTCCCACTTATCCAAACACTATCCAATGGTTTTTTATATTCAACTTTATAATTCACCGCATCGCTTACGGATGCCCATTCCAATTCAGCACTGTTTAATGTTATATTTTTAATACTCGGACTGACCGTCGAAGCACAAATAGATGCTAAACAATTAGAACTACTGACCATATTGCGTATAACACCACCAGGAAGTGAGCCAAAACCATTAGAAAATTTTACACCATAAGGCGA
>JANMYC010000982.1:0-2338 GCA_031381715.1 Saprospiraceae bacterium | reverse complement strand
GCCCGCGATTGAAAGCGACCATTGAAACTGTACTTTACTGAGGGCTTCAAACAATAATTCCAGACCTTTTTTTTCATGAATGCGCGATAAAAAAAGCAAGCGAAAGTTCTCGGAATGTGGTGCTGATTTTACTGTTTTAATAGTGGGTATTGTTAAAAAATTGGGGATATTTTCACTTTGCCAATGTGGTATTAATTTTAGACATTCTGTGCGCTCTTGTTCGGATGTGGCGTGTAAAAAAACATTTTTTAAAAGCTTATTACCAATAAAACGCTGAAAAACAGGTTTAAATCTACCTTTTATACTAAACGGACTCAACATGCCGCGCGGTGCGTGAACGGGTTTTACCCCCCTCAGTATACACACCACTGTAGAGAATATTACTGTCAAATTCCACCACGAATGAATGTGAACTGCATCGTATTTTTTAACGTTTCTCCACAACCACAACAACAGCGGCGGCGATAACTGCGAATGATCAGGCGTCCAGCGTCTGAAATAATAGACATGAACACCTTCCACTAAAACAGGCGTGCGGCTGTGCACGGGCAAGTCCTTTTTTACGTTGGCATTGGTTGCAGCCACTGTCACTTGGCAACCACCGAATTTGACAAGATTTTCACACAATAAACTTATCGAAGTGATCGTCCCACCATAGCCAAAAGCAGGTTTATAAGTCGGTATTATTTGAAGGATTTTCATAGTAAGTAGTTGGGCTAAAATAATCACTGTTTTCTTTTCTAAGTCGGCTCTAAAAATCGAATAAAATACTCCGCTTTGCTACGCATTTTATACGATTTGCAGCCCGACAGAAAACAGCAATTATTTTTATTAGGCGACAGGTTTTAGGCGACAGGCGACAGAATCTTGTGATTTGTCATACAGTTTTTCTTTATTGCTGAAAGGATACTTTCGTAGCTATACTGTTCAATTAATTCTTTTGAACGGTTTTTCATTTTTAAAAATTCATTTGGAGCCAATGACGTTATGTGGTATATGTGTTCAGATAGTTTTTGGATATCACCGGATGGATACATAAATCCGTTGCCATCTACCAAATCGTAGGCGCTGCCGACCATGTCAGATAAAATAACTGGCAAGCCAAAACAAAGTGCTTCGTTAGTTGATAATCCCCACGTCTCGTACATCCCAGAGCACATCACGTAAAGATCAGAAACCATATAATATTGAGGCATTTTGCTTTGATTGACGAATCCTGTCATAAGGACGTTTTGCTGCATGTTGTGGTCGTCAATAAACCGTTCCATATCTTGCCTCAAATTGCCTTCGCCAACAAATATGATAAATATATCTTTTCGATTGGGCAACACCTGAACAGCCTTGAGTAAATCTAAAGGGCGTTTTTTATCAATATATTTTCCAGAGCAGATAATGACTTTTATACTGAGGGGTATGCCTAATTCTTGGCGAATTTTTGGAATATCGTTTTTATGATTGTCGTAAAAATGGGTAAATCGTTGATTATCAATACTGTGTGGCGCAAAAACGATTTTACTTTCAGGAACATTGAGCATTCGGTAGTAATCTATATTTTGCTTACCAACAGCTAAAAAAGTATCAGTTAATTTAAAAATGACTTTACTCAGCCAAAAGGTTTTAATTTTTTTAACCCAAGTATTGGCTTTTTTTTCTTCAATCACAGCCGTGTTGTCTCCTCGTAAAAAAATGCGGTGTCCTAAAAACTTACCCACAAATACCGCTAAAATGAGCGTTACAGAATTCCAGCCATGCACCCAAACAATGCTTTTGGCGGGCAAAGCCATCAGCTCTTTAACGATACCATAATTGCATAAGCCCGTAAATGTATCGAGCGACTCGTTCCGCGCATAATTTTTAAGAAACTTATACTTGTAGTTGCTCAACAATGGAATATCCCATTGCACTGCTACCCCAAATTCCACGTCTTTTTTTACCTCTACTCCCACTTTTGAGCAAAACCACACCTCAAAATCCATATCCTCGTCGGCAGCAATGCGCTCATACAATGGCGTTTGATACTGAATCGGGTGTGAAATAAGTTGTATGATGCGTGGTTTGGGCATAAGGTTGGTTATTGGTTATTGGTTATTGGTTATTGGTTATTGGTTATTGAAGGAATATTTAGTTGCTAACTTGGTTCAAGTTGGCTGTAGTTTTAACATTTAACTAAGCGGGTATTAAACCCAATAGTTGATTCGCCCGAATTAAAATATTTGAAGTTATTTTTCTTCAATTGTGCATAAATGTTTTCTCTGCAATGCATTTCATCGTGAATCTCGATAATCACAAAACGGGTTTTTGAAAGAAAGCGGGTCACTTCGGCATCGGCTTCAAAAAT